>JAIRTD010000078.1 GCA_031255115.1 Spirochaetaceae bacterium
ACAAGTCCTATGGGGAGAACACTCTCTCCCCGCGAAATATTGATAAGCCCTATCCGGAGACCGGCGCTGTCCTGGCCGCTGTAATTGACCAGACCAAACTGCAGACCCCGCATTGCGCCTGAGCTCCAGTTAAGTATGCCCGCCATCTGAAGGCCCGTCATATCGCCTGTGGCTATATTAACCACTCCTGTCTCCTGAACTCCACGCGCGCCGCCTGAAGCCATATTGAGAATTCCTGCAAGCTGAACGCCTTGCAGGCTTCCTCCTGCCCAGTTACACAGACCGGCCTGTTGAACGCCGGTAACAGAACCGTCGACAATATTTAGACTGCCGGCGGCCTGGACCCCGGTAAGATCGTTACCCGCAATATTAAGGCCCCACGTTCCCTGAGCGCCTAACACAGTATCTTGTGCAAGGTTGACCAGGCCTGAAAACTGGACGCCCTGTACGGGGCCGCCTGCAAAGTTCAGAATCCCCGCAAGCTGAACGCCGGTCATGTTCTTCGCCGTAGTGGCATAAATGCCGGCAAGCTGCGCGCCGGTAAGGGAACCGTAGGTACTTACCCCGAGGAAGGCCATGCCCAGGCCGTTAAGCTGCCAGCCGTCAGCGGCCAGCAGGGCAAAGAGCAGGTTATTCGTGGTCCTGGCCGCTTCCCTGCCAAGCCACGCATCAGGCAGAAGCTGGAACTTCAACGGGTCAAGAGGATACGCTTCATCGCCGCTTTCGTCGCCTGCAGGCACATCGCCCCGCGCCACGGCGGGAGACCTTCCTACAGGCGAAAAGTCCGCAAGATTTAGATGAACCCGCCGGTTCTCAACCAGAAGCACTTCCGCGCGAAAAAAACTGTCGCCCCGCTGTAAAAGGATATGGTAGCGCCCGCTTCCAAGACCTATCTCAAGCGGCCGGTTCTGCACCTTGGTAAGTTCGGCCATAAGAAAATCAGAACTGTCCCGTATGGTGATGCGTCCTGTCAGCTCTGCCCCAAAAACCAGCCCCGCCGAAGTTTCCTTGACATCGGTAAGCACCACATCGCCTGAACCTGAAATCTGCATATCATAACTTGGGTGCTGGACTCCATAAAGCGAAGTCTCCGTCTTTGCCAGAGTTTCAGCATAGGCAAAACGGTAAACCTCATTAAGCGTAACCCTTCCGTCACCCACCAGGTCCGCCCCGCCGCGGAGACCGGTAATAAGGCTGTGGGTAAAATAAGAACCGCCTATACTGTCCGACTCCTGGGAAGCCTCTGTGGCCGAGCTCGAAGTAAGAAAGGCATAGCCTTCGGCGGAAATCGAATCGTCAATCAAAAATGGAACGGTTTTTGTTCCGCCCTTGGCTCTGGTAAAGGCCCCGGAAGCGCAGGAGTCAAGAATCACGATACGCATCTCCGAAGGAAGGGCCGTAATTCTTGCCCTGAGATCCCGGTAGAATAAACGCTGCCTGTTGAGCAGAAGCCCTTCTTCGTCAGAATGGCCGGAATAGTAAAACACCAGCTCTGTTCTTTTGTAACTTTCCCGCGCCCTGACTATCTTCTGGTGGGTAAGGGAAAGCTGCTGTTCAATATCCCTGATAGAAGGTTCAACAAGAAGTATCATATCCTCGGCTCTGATACCGCCCATTTCGGTAAAGATCTGGGCCATGGCCCTGGCATCGGATACCGCATAACGGAGGGTGATGCGCCCGCTTCCGCCGTTATTCGCCCCGATAAAGATGCCAAAACGCCTGGTCGTTCCTTCAAAATCACCAAACCCCGCGGCAATACCTGCAAGACAAAAAAACACCAGAAAGGCGCTTATGCGTTTCATGATTACTCCTTCCCCACATAGACGGTTCTTAACTCATACCCGGAAAAAAGCCGCGTTCCCCTCTCCCGGGCGCTACGGGGGTCTCCGGCAAGAATCCGCGCGTTATTCAAAACAGATCCTACATCGACGGGCCTCTCGCTTGAAACAAAGAAGAATATTTCACAAAGCGGCGCGTCATCCAGGGTATACGCTTCTTCCAGGGCAGTACGCTTTCCCTGAACAAGTTCGGTGCTGCCGTCAGACCGGTAAGGATAATGAAGCGTAACGGCTTGGCGGCCGTCTATAGAAAAGATTACCCCATAACGGCTTTCTCCTGAAGTATAGGCAAGCTGCACCGTACTGCCCTCACGAAGAATCACGTTATCTGCAAGAGGGGTTTCGCCGGATTTAAGATACACCCGCAGTTCCGCCCCGCCCTTAACGCGGTCCGTAAAGGCATCCTGCCCCGTACCCTGCACACCGGGCAGGAAAAAGAAAAGAAGCGCGGCAGCCGCGCAGAGCGCAAGCGCGCCCAGCGCAGCCCGGACCGGAAAACCGGCAGGCCGCGCCGAAACACCGGCGGGCCGCCTGAAGCGCCGGAAAGAAAATCGTTTGTCAGGCGAAACCCGCTGTTCAGAAAAAGCGCCGGAACCACTCCTGCCGTATTCGGGCAGGACCTTTTCCAGAGGATAGGCCGCCCTGATTTCCCTGTCCTGGTTTTTCAGCAGCTCAAGCCGCGCGGCTGTCCCGGCATCGCCTGAGAGCAGCTCTTCAACACGCTGTCTCTCCGCGGAATCAAGCTCGCCCAGCTTATACCGCTCCAGGAGCAACTGCGAAACACGTTCTGATTGATAAGGTGATTCATTCATTTTCAATCCCTCTCTCCATCCTTGCGCGGGCCCGCTTTTGAAAACTCAGCAGCCGCTTTCGAACCCCGGAGATCGACATGCCCAGCGCCGCCCCGATTTCTTCAAGGGTCATCGTGTCCCAATGGTACATAAAACAAATAGTCCTGGTCGTCTCCGATTCGACACTGAGCAAATCCTCCACGAGCAGCTTTGCGTCAGTATGCTCGTAAGAGCGGTCAATACGACCCCAAAAATCCTCTCCCTCTTCATGATCCGCTTCCCGGCGCCGTTTCTTCCAGCGGAGCCGGTTAAGAGCCGTATTGGTCGCCATGGTATACAAGAGGCTTGAAGGATAGTCCCCTTTAAGACGCCCCCGGCCGCGTATGAGTTTTATAAACACGTCCTGGGCCGCGTCAAGGGCATCTTCCTCGCCGGACAGAATACTCCTGCAGCGCCTGAGAACCATGGGAAAATACTTCTGGTAATACTCCTTGATATCAATAGCGGCTTCCATGCGCTCCTTCCGGGCCCCGTATAATAATAACACCTTGAAACAGAAAAATTACACCTGAGACTGCTTCAAACTTCAGTTTTTATGCTCCATGGATTTAGCTTGTTTGTTGAATCAACATACCTCTGGGCAGAGCCCTGAAGTTGTTGTTCTCATAATGTATTGGACTTAGGTTTATACCTTCATAACCGGGGCCGAGCAAACCTTCGATACCTTGCCTGATTATCCCACAAGCCTTGCCCGCTATGCACAAGTCTAACTAAAGCGGGAACTCAAGCGGCCTTTTTCTTCAATTATAATTTTCTTCCCGTTTTTCAGAACCGCGCTAATGGTCGGCCTGTACACCAGTCCGTCAAGATGAATCAGGGCCGGAGCGTCTCCGTCATAATTGTGGCCCACCGCAAAGTGGCAGGTTTCAAAGGCCTTTTCGTCTTCCAGCATGTGGCCGCTTACACGGGCCTTGGGGTTAAGGCCTATGCCAATTTCCCCTATGTTCCGGGCGTTCTTCGCGTTACGCTCCCCGGCGCCCTGGGGAAGTTTGCCCTGCGCCTCATAGGAACGGGCCCTGCGCTCGGCAAGGGTAACGGTTTTAAGAAGTTCCTTTGCGTCACCGCCGCCTGAAATGCCGGTGATAAAGCCGTCCTTCAAGGTACAGTGTATAGGTTCCCGAATCAGTATATCCCGGTCATGGAGGCTTATGGACCCGTCAAACACAATGACCCCGGAGGCTGTTCCGTTTTCGGGACTGATAAAGACCTCTCCGGCAGGGAGATTGCCACCGCTGCCGGGCCGGGAAAAATCGCCGTCGTCCAGTTTTGCTTCTCTACCCGCAAGGCCAAAACACACATCGGTTCCTCCGGGAGCTGAAATATGAACGCTGAGCGCCTGGTCCAGAACCTTCTTGATGGCCGCGCAACGGGCCTTGAGGAGGGCATAGTCTATGGGTACGGTCCGTACAAAGGAATCTACCGTTGTGCCTGGAGACCAAAAGGCCCTGCAGGTTTTGGTTCCGTATAACTGATAATGAAAAATATGATCCCAGTTCCGGCGGCCGGTCGCATACGGCGCGGCAATACCCAGCCTGTCCTTGCCCAGCTTCTGTGAACTAAGCGAAACAAAGACCTCCGGCTTTGCCCCAAACGCGGCAATCACCGCGTCCTCGGCAAATTCCATCTGGATTTTTTCGCTCTGATACAGCAGGACCGGCCGCGCCGCCGCCTCACTTGCCGCGTCATACATAGCCTGGGCAATAGCCGAAACATCGCTTTCAGGATTGCTTACAATAAGAAGCTGCTCGCCCTTCCTGACTTTAAGTACATCGCTGACCGCAATACGGGCAGCCTTTGCAAGCCTTCCGCCGCCGAACTTCGCGCTCATAGCCGAAAATCTGTTTAATCCCATGCCTGATTCTAGCTTGATGCGCACATTTATTCAATAGCGCGTAGCGGAAACACCATTTCAGAATATATGATAATATTTCAGCGAACTCAGCCCCAGAGTTTTTCCGGGTACACGCCTTTCCTGGTCAGGCCGGCGACGCGGCGTATCGCACTTTCCCTGTCCTCTTTGTAGGTAACGCCGAACCAGGGCGAATCCGCTTCAAGGACGCGAATTTTAAGAAGCTGATTTTTGATGAACCAGTCGGCGGCCATGGGGAGGTAACATTCGCTTTTTGGCTCATGCGCCTGAGTTTTAAGGAATTCATCAAAG
>JAIRTD010000100.1 GCA_031255115.1 Spirochaetaceae bacterium
CGCCTCACTTGCCGCGTCATACATAGCCTGGGCAATAGCCGAAACATCGCTTTCGGGATTGCTTACAATAAGAAGCTGCTCGCCCTTCCTGACTTTAAGTACATCGCTAACCGCAATACGGGCAGCCTTTGCAAGCCTTCCACCACCGAACTTCGCGCTCATAGCCGAAAATCTGTTTAATCCCATGCCTGATTCTAGCTTGATGCGCACATTTATTCAATAGCGCGTGGAGGAAACACCATTTCAGAATATATGATAATATTTCAGCGAGCTCAGCCCCAGAGTTTTTCCGGGTACACGCCTTCCCTGGTCAGGCCGGCGACGCGGCGTATCGCACTTTCCCTGTCCTCTTTGTAGGTAACGCCGAACCAGGGCGAATCCGCTTCGAGGACGCGGATTTTAAGAAGCTGATTTTTGATGAACCAGTCGGCGGCCATGGGGAGGTAACATTCGCTTTTTGGCTCATGCGCCTGAGTTTTAAGGAATTCATCAAAGTAAGATCTGAGGGCGGGGAATATGGTTTTGGGGAAGGCCCAAAAATTCATTGACACAGGCGTAGCCGCCGCAAGCTCTTGCTTTACCCCGTCAAGGGTATTGTAAATGCGGCCGTCGCTTTCTTTGGCTATGGCCTTGAGTTCGTCAACCGAAGAGAGATATGCGCCGTCAACCGTACAGACGCCCCTGGTTACCGTGCCCTGGGGGCTGAGTGTCTTTTCGAGCCTGTAGGGAACAATGGCCCCTTCGGTAACAGGGTCCGTACAAAGGTACTTCCCTATGGCGTCAAAGGCTTCCCGGCCATAAAAATCATCGGCGTTGATAATGGCAAAGGGCGCGTCAATGAGCGATTCGGCGCAAAGCAGGGCATGGGCGGTTCCCCAGGGTTTGGTTCTGTTGGCCCGCCGCGCTTCGGCAAGAAAAGTCTCAGGAATAAGGCTGTCCATTTCCTGAAAGGCCAGTTCGCAGGGAAACTTCGCGGCCATGCGGCCGAGTATCAATTCCTTAAAATCCTTTTCAATATCATGGCGTATAATGAACACGGCTTTTTCAAAGCCGGAACGGGCCGCGTCAAATACCGAATAGTCAAGCAGCACCTCGCCGTTTTTTCCCACACTGTCCATCTGCTTGAGACCGCCGTAGCGGCTTCCCATGCCGGCGGCCAGCACCACGATGATAGGTCCTTTCATAATACTCCTCCTGGAATCCAAACCCGGACAAGCGGTCTTTTACTTTTGCCTTCCGGTCTTTAGCTTTTCTTCAAAGCGTTCAAGGGCCTTGCCTGACAGGGCCGGAAGACCGTCTCCAGGCGCGCCGCCTGTTTCCCCGCCCGCCGCAGCGGCAAGCCGCCGTTTCAACTCGATAAATTCCTCGCGGGAAAAACGCACGCCTGAAAGAACATGCCGCTCGAAGGACTCGCAGCACCTGGGCGCCACTTTGCGGGCAAGTTCAAAAAGAACTTCGGCGTAAAGCCGTATCTCTTTCTGGGCATGGGGATCAAGCCTGAGACCTAAAAAATGAAAAAGATTATGCAGGTCTATCTGCCAGTACCATTCGGTGTACAGCGACAGGGGCAGGTTTATCCGGGCAAGTTCCCTGGCAATACCCTGGTCAATAAGCCCACGGTACGCGCGGTAAGAAAAATCCTGCCCTTCCCGGAACGCCGCCTGCACCGCCAGAGCCTCGCCTTCTTCCAGCGCTTCAGTTGAACGCCCCTGCTTGTTGTCGCTGCTTTGAAGCGCCACATCTTTCGTTTCGGGAACATAAAAATCGTCCTTCATTACCGAATAACGGCCCGAAATCTCATTGAGCCGCGCGGTACGGTGCCGTATCCACTGACGGGCCACAAAAACAGGCAGCTTTACATGAAAAGTCAGAATCACCTGCTCAAAGGGCGAAGTATGCTGATTCCGCAGAAGATAATCAATGAGACCTGAGTCTTCCCGGTAACTCTTGGTTCCCTCGCCGTAAGAAACCCTGGCTGACTGAACCACCCGGTCATCGCCGCCAAGGTAATCCACCAGCCTGACAAAACCCTTGTCCAGAACCGGAAACTCCTTGTCCAGAACCAGCTCAGCCTCAGGCGCTACAGAATGAGCCATACCTTGACACCCCCATAAATACCTCTTCAAAATGTCAGGGAATAGTATAGCGGAAAATTTCAAAATTCAAAAGAGGGTAAACCTATGGCCGGGAAGGCAAAGCGCGTATATGCCATATCGTAAAGCACATATAGGGCGCGAATCTGGCGTTTGTTAGGTCCTTCCCCCGTTTTTTCTCTTGCCAGAAGGCCCTTGATTTCAGTATCTTTATTACAAACCGGGAATTTCTTTCGAGGCCCGGACCATTCATACTATAAGGGGGCGCCCTATGGCCCAGCATCAGTTTCAGACCGAGGTCAGCCAGCTTCTGCACCTTATTATCCATTCACTTTATTCAAACAGGGAAGTTTTTCTCAGGGAACTGGTCTCCAACGCTTCGGATGCCCTGGACAAGCTCAAATACCTTACCGTGGCGGACGAAGCCTATAAGACCATTACTTTTGAACCCCGCATTGATATTTCCTTTAACAAGGACGATAAAACCCTCACGGTTTCGGACAACGGCATAGGAATGAACGAAGGCGACCTTGTCGAATCCCTGGGAACCATTGCCCGCTCGGGCACCAGGCTTTTTCTCGAAAAACTCGCCGAAGACGCAAAAAAGAATTCCAACCTCATAGGCCAGTTCGGCGTGGGTTTTTATTCGGCGTTTATGGCGGCGGACAAGATCAAAGTGATAAGCCGCAAGGCCGGCGAAGAAAAGGCCTTTACCTGGACCAGCGACGGCAGGGAAGGCTACGACATAGAAGCCGGGCAGCGGGACAGCCAGGGCACCACCGTCATACTCAGCCTCAACGAGGACGGCATAGAATACGCCAACCGCTGGTCGATAGAAGACATCATTAAACGCTATTCAAACCACGTGGCCTTTCCCATCTATCTGACGTATGACGAAAAAGAATGGGATGATAAAGGCAAGGAAAAGGGCAGCAAAACAAAAACCGAACAGATCAATTCGGGCGCGGCGGTATGGCGGGAAGCCAAATCAAAACTCGGCGAAAAAGACTACCATGAATTCTACAAGCAGATAAGCCATGACTCGGACGACCCGCTTTTCTACCTGCACACCAAGGCCGAAGGAACCCTGGAATACACCACGCTGTTCTACGTTCCCCAAAAAGCGCCCTTTGATATGTACCAGGTGGATTACAAACCCGGCGTCAAACTCTATGTCAAGCGGGTGTTTATTACCGACGACGACAAGGAACTCATGCCCAGCTATCTCCGCTTTGTCCGGGGTGTCATTGATTCGGAAGACCTCCCCCTCAATGTCAGCCGCGAAATACTCCAGCAAAACAAAATCCTCCTCAATATTAAAAACGCTTCGGTCAAAAAACTGCTTTCTGAATTTAAATCCCTTGCCGATACCGCCGTCTCTGGCTCTGACGAGGCAAAGAAAAAATGGGAAACCTTTGTGTCCCAGTTTAACCGGCCCCTCAAGGAAGGACTCTACCAGGACTTCGGCAACCGGGACGCCCTTGTAGAACTGGTACGCTTTAAAAGTTCACGGGAAGAAGGCTGGACCAGCCTTGCCGCCTATACGGGGCGCATGCAGGAAGGCCAAAAGTACATTTACTATATAGCCGGAGGCGACGAAAAAACCCTCAAGGCCTCTCCCCTCCTCGAAGCCTACAAAGCCAAAGACATCGAAGTCCTCATCATGGATGACGAAATCGACGACATCGTAATACCCTCGGTCGGAAAATACAAGGAATGGGAACTCAAGGCGGTAAACCGTTCCGGCGCCGACGAAGAACTCGGCGAAAAGAAAGACAAGAGCGCCGAAAAAGAACTCCAGCCGGTGATAGAAAAAATAAAAAAAGCCCTGGGAGACCGGGTCAAGGATGTCAAACTTTCGCGGCGGCTTGAGGACTCCCCGTCCTGTATTGTGGCCGACGAAAACGACCCCACCCTGCAAATGGCCCAGATGCTCAAGGCAAAGGGCCAGAGCGAAGTCCCTGACATCAAGCCCATACTGGAAATCAACGGCGGCCACCCCATAGTGTCCGCCCTCAAAGATACCGATGACGAAGAACGCATCGCCGACGTAGCCGGAGTACTCCTTGACCAGGCCCTTCTTGTAGAAGGAATCAAAGTCAGGGACCCCGCTGATTTTGTCAAGCGCCTTAACCGGCTCCTTTCAAAATAGCGCCGCGATTTTCGCCGCAGCAAGGAGCGAACCATGCAGTATGGATTTCTAAAAGGAACCCGGCTTAACGTATCACGGGTAAGCCTTGGAACCATGATGTTCGGCGGACAGACCAGCGAAGCCGACAGTCTTTCGATCATGGATTATGCTTTTGAAAAAGGCGTCAATGTCTTTGACACGGCCAATGTCTACAACCAGGGAGAAAGCGAAAGAATCACCGGTAAGGGCCTCAAGGGCAGAAGGGAAAAAATCATCCTTGCCACCAAAACCGGCAACCGCATGGGGAACGATCCCAATGATTCGGGACTGAGCAGGCGAAACATATTCAGGTCCGTTGACGCAAGCCTTAAACGCCTCAATACCGATTACATAGACCTCTGCTATCTTCATCTACCTGATTACCAGACAAATATAGAAGAAACCCTCGAAGCCATGTCCAGCCTCGTGTCCTCAGGCAGGATACATTATATAGGCGTAAGCAATTACGCGGCCTGGCAGATTGCCGATATGCTTGCCGTTTGTGACAAACGCGGCTATGTGGCGCCGCTTATCACCCAGAATGTATACAACCTCCTGACCAGGGGCATAGAAGGAGAACTAATACCCTTTATCAGAGCGCATAACATGAACCTTACGGTGTACAATCCCATAGCGGGCGGACTCCTGACCGGCAAGCACAAGACAGGAGCGCCGCCGGAAGGAACCCGTTTCGGTTTCAGCAGGGAATATTCGGACCGGTACTGGACCGATGTCAATTTCCGGGCTGTGGAAGAACTTTCCGCCATTGCCAGAGAGTACGACATGGACATACTCAAGCTGGCCATGAAATGGGTCGATTCCCGCGGCGATATTGTCAGCATACTTTCAGGAGTCAGCAGGCTCTCCCAACTGGAACAGAACCTCGCCATCTTTGACAGCCCGCCGCTTCCGGACGAGATTTTTGACAAATGCGACGAAGTCTGGCGGCGTCTTCCCGGTGACCGCTTTGCCTACAACCGTTAGGGGCCTTTCTACAGGATCGTGCAACACGGGCAGGAAGCCTGACACCTTCTTTGCTTCGTGCTATACTCGGAACCGGAATGAAAAAGTCCAAAACCTGCATCTTTAAGTGTTCTTCCTGCGGCCATGAAGAGCCCAAATGGCTTGGCCGCTGTCCTGAATGCGGCGAATGGAATACCCTCATCGAGACTTCCATTTCGGGAGCCCTTTCGGGAGCTCTGCGGACAAGCGCCCGCCGGGGAAGCGCAACAAAAACAGAGCAGGGGATTCCCCGGTCCCTGCCCCTTTCGGCGATAGACCCACAGGAAGGGAACCGGGTTTCGAGCGGCATAGGCGAACTGGACCGGGTCCTGGGCGGCGGCATCATGAAGCGCTCGGCCATATTGGTCGGCGGCGAACCGGGCATAGGCAAATCCACCCTCCTGCTCCAGGCCGCGGCTGCGGCGGAAACTACGGGCAGGATACTCTACATCTCAGGCGAAGAATCAGCCGGACAGGTCCGCATGAGGGCAGACCGACTGGGCCTCCTCGCCGGACCGGAAGACAACCGGAGTAAACAAGCGGGACAGGCCGAGCGCATAGAAATCGTCTGTTCCGCAAGACTCGAAGACATCAGCGCCATACTTGACGCGGTAAAGCCGGTCATCATCATCGTTGATTCCGTACAGACCCTCTTTAGCCCCGAAATAGGCCTGGTTCCGGGAACCGTAAACCAGATGAAGTACTGTTCCTTTGAACTCATTTCCTGGGTCAAGGAACATGACGCCGCCCTCTTTCTGGTCGCCCATGTAACCAAGGACGGAATCATAGCCGGCCCCAAAACCCTGGAACACATGGTGGACACGGTGCTGTACTTTGAACAAAACGACCAGGCCTCAGGTGGAAGCCTTGACAGCCGCTTTCTCAGGGCTTCAAAAAACCGCTTTGGTTCTGTGGACGAACTGGGCATCTTTACCATGGGAGAAAAGGGCCTCAAAGAGGTAAAAGATCCTTCGACCCTCTTCCTCATACAAAGGGAAGGCGAACTGCCCCCCGGCGTGGCCGCCGCCGCGGTACTGGAGGGAAGCCGCTGTTTCCTGGTAGAAATCCAGGCCCTGACCGTCCCGGCCAAGGGTTCTTTAAGCAGGGTATATTCCGACCGCATTGATTCAGGCAGAGTGTCCCGCGTGGCCGCCACCTTAGAAAAGCACCTCAAGCTCCGGCTCCAGGACCACGACCTGTACATCAATGTGGCGGGAGGCATCAGGATAAACGAAGTCGGCGTGGAACTTGCCCTGGCAGGGGCCATATACTCGGCCCGTACCGGCCTTGCCCTGCCCTCCCAGACCGCCCTTGCCGGAGAACTGTCCCTGGCGGGCGAAGTACGGCCGGTGAGGCGGCTTAATACCCGGATTAAAACCTCCCGGAGCCTTGGTTTTGGCCGTTTTTTTGGCCCTGGAGCCGATTCCGGCGAGACCGAAGCGGCCCTGGCAGACAGCGATGGAATTCACCGAATTACCAGCGTCAAGAACGCCATAACCCTGCTTTTTACCCAATAACGGGACAAAAAACGCCTTTTTGCGCCGCTCCAACTGGTTTTATCAAAAAATACGCCATTTTCCCGTAAAATTTTACCTGAATTTTAAATTTAACTTGACGCTATTGATAATCTGGGGTACTGTTTTTTATTGGGATCTATTGTGATTTGTTTTGGCAAAGTCTATTGTGGGACTTATTTACAAAAATGATGCAATCCAGCTTTTCTCAAACAGGCCAATCTTTTCGATTCCAGAAATATATCTTTCATCCAGTACTCTTTCTCACGAAAGAGTGGAGTCGCCCATGGTATATGGACGTGAATAAATGTACACCCGGACGCAGACAAACTTACGGATACTGTTCAAACGCGGACAGAACCGGGGTTTGTTCCGGGAGAAGGAAAATGCTCGATGGCTAAGAAACTGTATGTAGGGAACCTTTCCTACAACACCTCTGAAGACGGACTCCGTAACCTGTTCTCTAATTTTGGCAGCGTTGCTTCCGCCAAGATCATCTTTGACCGTGAAACCGGAAATTCCAAAGGATTCGGTTTTATCGAAATGAGTACTGACGAAGAGGCAAACGCCGCTATCGCCGGGACCAATGGCCGCGAATTCGAAGGCCGCCAGCTCAGAGTAAACGAGGCAATGGACAAACCCCGCCGGGACCGGGGCGCAGGCGGCGGCGGATATAATAACTGGTAATTCCGCAAAGACTGTATACCATGTCCTTTTGAACATGGTATTTCATTAAAAGCCTGGAGGCGGAGGAAGCTCCGGGCTTTTTTGTATCCCCTTTCAGCGCAGGGCTGCGCCAATAGAGTTGGCATCGTTCGCCGGTTATGGTGAATTTTTCGTTCTGACACAGCGCCTTGCGGGCCGGAGCGTTCTTCAGGGGCGTTTCGGCAACAAAAAAGCTGCCCCGACTGGATTTTCTTAATCCGGTTCCCGGGCAGCTGTTTCCTCCCCACCGGCCATGTGGTCCGGTTTTCGCGGGGTATGCTTACACAAAGCATTTTATTTTTGTCTCTGCTAAAAAACTGTCTCCACAGGGCCGGCGTGTTTCACAATGCCGGCCGGAGAACATCAGGCGGATTATCCATAGGCCCTCCCGTCCCAACAGAAATTTTCCACCGCCAAATCCCGGCGGAACCTACCGGACAGGTACATAAATATCCGGTACTACTCCTAAAAGCATAATGCCGAAATTTCAGGAACGCAAGCATTTCAGAAAAAAAATCCATATTTTTTAAAGCTACGACCAGCGTTTCCAGCGGGAAATTCCCCAAAATGGAGTTTTTATACGCCGGAACTTTGAGTTTGCCAGGACTTCTCCTGGTTTCCCTGCTATTTTGAAAGGGACAGAGCTTCTCCTGGCTTCTTCCCTGATATTTTGAAAGGGACAGAGCTTTTCTTGGTTTCTTCCCCACTATTTTGAAAGGGACAGAGCTTCTCCTGGCTTCTTCCCTGATATTTTGAAGGGGACAGAGCTTCTCCGGGTTTCTTCCCTGATGTTTTGAAAGGGTCAGGGCTTCTCCTGGCTTCTTCCCCACTATTTTGAAAGGGACAGAGCTTCTCCTGGCTTCTCCTGGTTTCTTCCTCGCTATTTTGAAGGGGACAGAGCTTCTCTTGGTTTCTTCCTCGCTATTTTGAAA
>JAIRTD010000139.1 GCA_031255115.1 Spirochaetaceae bacterium
TTTTTTCTCATACCACCGCTCATCTCCATACAAACCAGACAAAGGCCGACGACGCGACGACTGTAATCAGGGTAAAGGGAAGCCCTATCCTGAGCCACCGGCCAAAATGCATGTCTATGCCCTGCTTGCGCAGTATGCCCACGCTTACAATGTTTGCCGACGCGCCAAAGCAGGTAAGGTTGCCGCCCAGGCACGACCCTACAAGAAGGGCAAACATGTAAAGTTCGGGCTTTAGCGAAAGGTCAGCGGCGAGTTTTGCCGCCACGGGAAGCATAGCAATGATGTAGGGGACATTATCGACAAAGCCAGAAATTACCGTGGACACTCCCACAATGAGAATAAAACCAAGAAATACATTGTCTCCGATAATACGGAAGAGGAACGCGGCAAAATCTTCCAAAAGGCCGGTCTCGGCTATCCCACCTACCACCACAAAAATCCCGATAAGAAAAAGTACCGTATCCCAGTCAAGTTCTTTTATCATTTTGAATATTTTGTCATTATCCTTCTTACATATATATTTATACCACATTATCCCGATTATTGCAAGGAAAATGACCAAAAGACCCGATACAAGGGAAATTCCGCCAAAAAAGAACGACGCCGCGGCGAGTCCCCCGATCATAAGAAGGAGCAGTACCGTAGGAACCATGGAAAGCACCTTTTCTTTTTCGATTTCGACATGTTTGGTGCTGTTGGCGAAGAAACCGTAAAAGAAGACCGCCCCGGCTATCATGCCGATCTGTATGGCAAAGAAGATAGAAAGCTTTCCCTGGTACACAAAGAAGTCGTTAAAGCCGTACCTGGCAAAGTCGGCAAAGATCATCGAAGGCGGGTCTCCTACCAGGGTCGCCGTGCCCTGGAGATTTGCCATAACGGCAAGGCCCACCATAAAGTAGCTGGGGTCAAGTTTGAGTTTGGTACAGAGCGCAAGGGCAATCGGCGCCATGACAAGGACCGTGGCGACGTTTTCTACAAAGGCCGAAATGATGCCGGTCATCATCAGTATGGCCACTATCGCCAGTCCTATATTGGGAGAATGAAGCACAATAGAGTCGGCTATGACCGCAGGAACCCGCGAATAGATAAAAAGTTCGGCAATGACCAGGCTGCCCACAAAGATCATAAGGACATTCCAGTTGATGAGTTCGGTAAGGGCGGTTTTTGGACTTACCACGCCAAGGAGAAGAACCAGAGCAGCCGCTCCCAGGGCGCTGATGGATTTTCGTGAAGGAAAGATGACAATACAGGCGTACATCAGTACGGCCAGGGCAAGGACAATCCACTTTATCGGCATACCATACTCCTCGGTTCCGGCCTGGTGGGCCGGTTTTAAAAAATTTTAAGCCGGAATCGTCCAAAAACAATCTGCCCGGCTCCAGCGCCCGTTTTGGGACGCCGTCCCCTGAAAAAAAAGACCTTCCGCATAAGATCCCTTTACGGGCCTATGCGAAAGGTCTTGTTTCTCCGGAAATAAAAGCCGCAGGAAAAACACTCCTCTAATGAGGCGTTCTCCCACGCAAGGTTCCAAAGCCGCGGGAACCAGGCGCCTTAAAAAACCCTCTCGGCCTCTTAAAAACACCGGCTGTTGGCCGCCGCGGAATTAACTACTCCCCTTTCAACAGTTAGAGTATGGGCGCTTGCTTCTCATTTGTCAAGCGCCCTTGAGGATTAGCGCGCCCCGGCTATGGCTTCTGCCACGGCCTTTTTGATGGCGTTACTGGTGGTGGTCGCCCCGGCGATAGCGTCAACTTCAGTGGAATTGGCCGCCGCAATGGCCGCGGGAATCTCCGCGATGGCCCGGTCACTGATAGAGGGAGTTTCGCTGTGGGACAGTATCTCCACTTTGTTTATCCTGCCGCTGACATAGGTAACCCTGACTACTATCTCCGCGCCTATTCCCATGGCCCGGCCCAGGTACTGATTGGGTCCTGTGGTAAAGCTCTGGGCTGTGGAACGCAGGTCCAGGGGAGTTCTGCGGCCCAGGACAGAAGCCTGGTCCGTATCACGCTTGACCGCCGCGGCGTTGCGTCCGGCAATGCGGCCGGTAAAGAGACATTCGCTCAAATTGCCGCCGCCATTGTACACGTCGCAGTAGAAGGAGCCGAATTCACCGGCGCCGTAGAGATGAGGTATGCTCTGTCCCCACACATCCTGGACTTCGCACTCGACATTCCGCCTGGCGCCGCCCTGGGTATTGGTAAGGGTGGCCCGGATGGGGAAGGCGTAATAGGGGCCGGACGAGGCGATGGG
This sequence comes from Spirochaetaceae bacterium, assembly GCA_031255115.1. Lineage (GTDB taxonomy): Bacteria > Spirochaetota > Spirochaetia > Treponematales > Breznakiellaceae > JAIRTD01. Next base: position 2,254 of record JAIRTD010000139.1, read on the forward strand.
CTGCAGGAAGGGGGCGGCCCGCTTAAAGCGGACATCGTTTTTGTTCTGACAGAACTGGTTGTATTCGGCCACTTCCTTGACAAAGGCTTCGGCCGGAACATTCATCTTGGCGGCCAGTTCTTGCAGGGTATTGGCCTTGATAATCCAACCCTTGGCGATTTCTTCTTCCATACCCTGGCTCCACTGGAAGTAGGCCGGTTTGCCCCGCCGGGCGGTTTCGTCAAAGACGCACCAGGAATTATTGGGTACCAGGAGGCTGAACCAGGTGCCGCCGTAGTTATAGTGGCCGTGCCTGGGGAAGGACGCTTCGTTGGTGAACCTGGTCCCGTCGCCGCCTACAAAGATGGCCGACTGTCCGGTAAAACCGGTCATGCGGTAGGATTCCACCGGAAGCTGAAGCCCGTAGAACTGGGCCCGGCCGGTTTCGGGGTTGACAAAGTTTACGTCCGGTCCGGCAAGGGTACTCATGTGCCAGAGATCGGCCCCTACGTCGATGGCCATTTTAACGCCGTCGCCGGTATTGTATTTGGCCCCCTTGCTGTAGGCATTGGAAAGCTGGGCATAGTTTTCCAACATGGCGTCGTTGTTTTCAAAGC
>JAIRTD010000154.1 GCA_031255115.1 Spirochaetaceae bacterium
CTTCGTAGTTGAAGAAGTTCACTAAGCATTTGTGTCCGCCAATAACGGACAGCATTGGTTGCAGCGGCATCCTTGCCGCCGCCCTTCGGGCGCTATCCGGCATACGTCTTGGCCAGGGGTTCCTTTTTTCTTCCTTCCTTCTTTAACTTCGTGGTTAAATTCCCCTCCTGCCCGTAGTATATTTTAGAACCGGAATTGCCGGGAAGGGGCAAGGACCGCTTTACTGAATACAAAAATAGGTATAAATTCAGGGGGACAGTTACTATTTTCTGATACTTTGTGTGTCAATGAATTCCGATAGTAAGGAACGCTTGTGATTAGACGGAAAATCAGCGCTGCTCCCTCTGTACGCAGGCTGCCTTCGTATCTTCATGTGATTAAGCAGGTTGATACAGAAGGCAGCGAGTATATTTCTGGAACCGTCATAGCCGGGGAACTGAACCTTGAGCCCATTCAGGTGCGCAAGGACCTGGCTATTACCGGTATCATCGGGAAGCCGAAAAAGGGGTATCCGGCCAAGGCCCTGATTACCGCCATTGAGCATTTTCTCGGCTGGGATGAGATTCAGGACGCGATTCTTGTCGGTGTGGGCAATCTCGGTTCCGCCCTGATGGGCTATCCCGAACTGCGCAGCCACGGCCTTAGAATGGTGGCTGCCTTTGACATTAACCCCGAAAAGATCGGCAATCCGGTTCACGGTGTTCCGGTTTATTCTGTGGACGGCATGGGTAGTACCATACAGGACCTGGCGGTAAAACTGGCCCTGCTCACCGTTCCCAATACCGAGGCCCAGCGTTCGGCGGATATACTGGTCGGCGCGGGAATCACGGCAATATGGAATTTTACCAAGGTCAAGCTCAAGGTTCCCGACGAGGTGATTGTGGAGAAAGAGGATATTTCCTCAGGTTATGCCATACTCCGGGTTATGCAGCAGACAAAAAAGAACGAAAAGAACCATGGGGCTCCCTGAGGACAAAAAGAACGCGCTCCAGGGAGAAATGTTCTACAACAGAATCGTCAAGCGGTACCGCCACTTAAAAAAATGGGCGCGGCGGAACGGCATCGAAGCCTTCAGGCTCTACGACCGGGACATTCCCGAAATTCCCCTGACACTTGATATTTACGGCGACGCCGTGTCGCTGGCCCTCTACGAAAGGCCCTACGAAAAGCCGGAAGCAGATGAAGCTGCCTGGCTTAATCTGATGCGGGAAACGGCCGCCCTGGCGTTAAGGCTCCCCCCGGAGCATATTGTTATCAAATTCAGGCGGCGGCAGCGGGGTAAAAACCAGTACGAAAAAATAAACGGGCCTTCGTTTGAACGGGTCGTACAGGAAGGGGACCTTAAATTCAGGGTGAACCTTTCCGGTTATCTTGACACCGGCCTCTTTCTTGACCGGAGGGCGGAACGGGCCTATATACGTTCTGTTTCAGGCGGAAAGAAGCTGCTTAACCTCTTTTGCTACACCGCTTCCTTTTCCGTGTACGCCGCGGCGGGAGGGGCTCTGGCGATTGATTCGGTGGACCTTTCCAATACCTACCTTAACTGGGCGCGGAGCAATTTTGAACTCAACGGCTTTGCCGGGAACCGGGCCTACCGTTTTATCCGTTCCGATGTTCCTTCTTTTCTTGAAGAAGCGGCAAAGCGGAAACTCAGCTGGGACCTCATAGTCCTTGACCCGCCGCTTTTTTCCAATTCAAAAATGACCAACACGGTTCTTGATTTGAAGAAAGATTATACAGATCTTGTAAGGCGCTGCCTTGCGCTGCTCAATCCCAAAGGCGTTCTCTGCTTTTGCGTCAATACCCGGCGCTTTAGTTTTGACGGCGCGGCCTTCCCCCAAAGCGAAACAAGGGTATTTTCCGGCTGCGCCGGGGAAGATTTTCGCGGCAAAAAAACGCCGCCGTGTTATATACTTAGGGTATGACGGTAACGCCGCCCGCTCTAAAGGGCTCGCGCTGCTTTGGGGTAGTTACGTTTTTGACACAGCGGCCTGACAAACAGCCCCGCGGGCCGCCCTTATGCGCGGTGGGTTAATACCCCGCCTTATTCGGGCTCTTTGATGTTGTACTTTCTGCGGAAGCGCTCTATGCGGCCGGCGGTGTCAACGAGTTTCTGCTTTCCGGTAAAGAAGGGGTGGCAGGATGAGCAGATTTCGACCTTGATATCCCTGGCTGTGGAACGGGTTTCTATAACATTCCCGCAGGCACAGGTGATTTTGGTGAGTTCGTATTTGGGATGAATGCCTTCTCTCATAAAAGTCCTCTCTATTAATCCATTCCGGCTGAACCGGTATTCATTGAACGAAGGAATGCTGTATTATCCTTGCTTTTCTTCATTCTGTCAATCAGGAGTTCGATGATCTCAATATCGTCCATGGGGTTGATAACCTTGCGGAGTATCCAGATTTTTTGCAGTTCTTCTTCTTTAAGGAGAAGTTCTTCTTTCCGGGTGCCCGATTTTTTGATGTTGATGGCGGGGAAAAGCCGTCTGTCGGAGATACGGCGGTCCAGGTCGATTTCGAGGTTGCCGGTTCCCTTGAATTCCTCAAAAATAACTTCGTCCATGCGGCTGCCGGTCTCTATGAGGGCCGTGGATATGATGGTGAGGCTTCCGCCTTCTTCTATGTTCCGCGCCGCGCCGAAAAAGCGTTTTGGTTTGTGCAGGGCGTTTGAGTCAACGCCGCCGGAGAGTATTTTGCCCGAAGTGGGGACGGTCTGGTTATAGGCTCTGGCAAGGCGGGTTATGGAGTCAAGGAGTATGACAACGTCCTTTTTATGCTCCACAAGGCGCTTGGCTTTTTCGAGAACCATTTCGGTAACCTGTACATGGCGGGTGGCCTGTTCGTCAAAGGTTGACGAAATAACCTCGGCCCTGACGGTCCGTTCCATGTCGGTAACTTCTTCGGGCCGCTCGTCTATGAGCAGTACGATGAGATACACTTCAGGATGATTGGCCGTGATGGCGTTGGCTATCTTCTGCATCATGATGGTCTTGCCGGTGCGGGGAGGCGCCACGATGAGGGCCCGCTGTCCCTTGCCGATGGGGCAGAAGAGGTTAATGATGCGCTCGGAAATTCCCTCGGTGGTAGTTTCGAGGTCAAGTTTTTTATCCGGATACAGGGGGGTAAGGTTGTCAAAGGGTATGCGGTTCTGGGCCACGGTGGGGTCGTCGTAGTTTACCGTTTCTACCCTGAGCATGGCAAAAAAGCGTTCCTGCTCCTTGGGGCTCCTGATCTGGCCGTAGACCGTATCGCCGGTCTTGAGGGCAAAAAGCCGTATCTGGCTTGGGCTTATGTAAATGTCGTCAGGGCCGGGAAGATAGGAATTCTGGGGGCTTCGCAAAAAGCCGTAGCCGTCAGGAAGTATCTCAAGGGAACCATAGGCGTAGATGATGCCGCCCCGTTCGGTATGGGCCTTGAGTATGGAGAAGATCACTTCCTGCTTCTTCATGGCCACCATGTCTTCGTGGGATATGTTGTAGCAGGAGGCGAGTTCCCGCAAATCCATCATGTTGAGCCTGATAAGTTCGTTGATTGAAAGTCTGGGTTTGCCGCCGTCCTGGTCAAGCCGGGGTTCGGGCTTGCCGTAGATGTCCGGCATGGAGGGAAGTTTCGGCAGAGGCTGGAGGCCCGAAGCGCCGGGAAAAAGCCCCGTGCCGTTTGACCCGTTTGAAGGGCCCGGAACAGGAAGGGCCCCGCCTGAGCCGTTGTCTCCATTTGGGGCCGGGCGCGGGTCGTTTGCCGGAACGGCATGCTGATCGTTTGCCTGAGCGGCGTGCTGGTCCGTATTCCCCGGAGCGGCCCTGGTTGACGGCCTGCCCCGCCGGGCCTTGACCACTATACGCCCCTCCGCTTCGCCGTCATCGGAACCGTTCCGGACGCCCAAAGACGCTGCATTTTCTTCCAGGTTCCCGGCTTCTTCGTTTTCCGGTTTTGCTTTTCTGGTTCGTCTCACTATTGCCATTGATTAACTCCGCCTGTATAGTTTTCCGGTTTTACCAACACGGAAATAGATTGTTATGGATTATTCAAAAAAGTTCCTGTCTGATTATTTACACACCTGAAGGGACCAGGGCACTCCCGTTTTTAAGCCCTTGATAAGACTATATCCCTTTCTCCTTCGTCTGTCAATATCTATGATGAATTGTCTCAAAAAGCAACGCTACCGCGTCGGCGGCCGCCGCCCGGCGTATTTCGTTCCGCTCGCCCGAATACTGAAAGCGCTCGGCCCCGGTTTCTCCGTCAGGAAGGGCAAGGCCCATCCACACGGTTCCCACAGGGAGGCCGGAAGCGTCCCCGCCGGGCCCGGCAAGGCCGGTTACCGAAAGGCCGTATTCGGCGCCGCTTTTATGCTTTGCCCCCAGGGCCATGGCCCGGGCGGTTTCTTCGCTTACTTCGCCGTGGCGTTCAATCAGCTCGGGGGCTATATCCAGCATCGCCGCTTTCGCGCCGGCTGTATAGGTAACATAGGAACCCCAAAACACTTTTGAAGCGCCGGGTATCGCGGTAAGGCCGGCGGCGACAAGCCCTCCGGTGCAGGACTCGGCAAGGGCGATACGCAGGGATTTTGACACACAAAGCGCTACCAGAGCCGCCTCATCAGCCATGACGCTGCAATTCCGCCTTTATTTCTTCGGCCGGCCGGGAGAAAATTTCCACATCTTTTTCGGTGCTGGTCATGCTGCACTGACCCTCAAAAAGCACCCCGTCGGCTATGCGCAGCCGCACCGCCTTGACATCGCCCCGTACTTCCGCGCCGGGCAGCATGTCGACCGTGCCGGACGCGTATATGGAACCGCTGACCGTACCGTAGACAATAAGAGAAGACACGGTGATACGGTCGGTTTCTACCACCGCGCCCTTGTCAACAATCAGAGCGCCCTTGGCGTCGATGGTTCCCTTGAATTTTCCCTGTATCTTGAGGGTTTCCTTAAAACGAAGATAGCCGTTAAAACTTGTCGTGTTTCCAAACACCACCGTGGGGGTGGTTTCTTTTTTGGAAAATTCAGCGCTTTTTGCCATAATCAATCCTTGAGGCCTTCCAGGCCGGAGTGCGGGGGACGGCGCATATTGTCTTCCAGAACCTGTAGGCCGATTTCCATCTTTTTAAGGGTATCCCATTCGGTCATGGCCTGTTCCATACGGGCGTTAAGACCGGCTATGTTCTTTCGTGCCAGAGCTGTTTTTTCCTTGAGCCGGGTAAGGAATGTAGGCAGCGCGTCGCCGTTAATGCTGCCGTCCTCCGAAAAAGCGGCAATCAAAGCGTCAAGTTCGTCTATGCCGGAAAGAAAAACCGCCATATCGTTCTTCATTCCGGCGGTAAGTTCTTCGGCAAGTTTAAGCCGGGATTCCCTGGCGATAATCTGCCCCCACAGTTCCCGGTTACGCAGTACCGCCTTGATGCGGGCAAGGACAACCGAAAAATTGTAGGGCTTGGTAATATAGTCATCCACGCCCAGTTCAAACCCTTCAACCTTATCTTTTACATCATCCATAGCGGAAAACATGATAATCGGTATTTGGTGGTACAGGGGATCGGCCTTGAGGGTCTTGGTAACCTCCCAGCCCGAAAGTTTGGGCATGATATTATCAAGAATAATAAGATCCGGCAGAAAATGCCTGACCTTTTCCAGGGCTTCTACGCCGTCCGCGGCTTTTTCTACAATAAACCCCAGTTTGGAAAGCATGAGATCAAAGAATTCAAGGTTTATTGATTCATCGTCCACCATGAGTATTTTTTTTCTGGAATTCATCACTTCCGTCCTTTTCTGTTCGGTGCGGGAACCGTCCAAAGCTGTTCCCGCAATCCTTCATAAACCAGTTTACACTTTTTTCCGGTTTATGGCTATTCGTATCAGCGCCCAGGTAAAAGAAAGAAGCGAAAATCCTATGGCCAGCAAGGGAACATAGTCTCCCCGGCGGGTATAGAGGGTCTCTTCGTCCATAAGGGGAACCGATACGGTAAGCCGGGCTTCGCTAAAAGGCGGGGCCATGGCCAGGATTTTTCCCGAAGGATCAATGGCGCAGGTCTGGCCCGATGCGGTGGAACGCACCATGGAGCGGCGGTTTTCCACGGCCCTGAACACGGCCATTGACAGGTGCTGCATCTGGGCGGATAGGCTCTTTGACCAGGCGTCGTTGGTAAGATTGACGATCAATTCGGCGCCCTGGCGGACAAATTCCCGCGAAAGATAACCGAAGCTGTCTTCAAAACATATCGGGGTAGAAAATTTTATGCCCCTGCTATTGAACACCGTAGGCGTGTCCCCTGGTTCCCAGAGATGGGTGTCGGCTTTCTCAAGGGCCGCGTAGATACGGGGAAACTGCTTTTTATAGGGGAAGGACTCGGTAAAGGGAACCAGATGGAGTTTTCGGTATTTTTCGATTTCTTTGCCCCGGTCAAAAAGTATGGCGGCGTTGTAGTCTATCCGGTGATCTTTTGAAGGATCGGGGTTCTTTACCGGGTCTTTGCGGCCGTCGTCATTGCCTATCACAAAGGGCACGTCCTGGGTTTCGAGAAAATCAAGGAGCTCCCTCACCAGCCGGTATGATTCCTGGTCCTCCCTGTAGGTCGCGTGCCAGAATATGCGGGGGACAAAGGCCGTTTCAGACCACACCACAAGATCGGGCCTGGGGTCCTCGGCAAGCGCTTCGAGCGAAAGCCGCTTTAGCACTTCCAGATTCTTCCGGTTGGCGGCAATCCCGCCCCGCCAGGGGTCGTCATTGTGCTGTATCAGGGCAAGGCGCGCGTATGGCCGCCCGGCATAGTCGTCCGATCCCCGTATAAGGCCGAATACCAGGGTAAAAACCAGGGCAAAAACCCAGGCGCCAAGCATATAGCGTTCCCTAAAGATAAAGCGGATAGCCGAATTTTTTAGGGCCCTTTTCAGATCCTGGGCCGGGGGAAGCGCGGCTTGTTCCTGGCGGGACGGGCGTCCTTCCCGCCGGGACGCAGCTTGTTTCTGGCGGGACGCGGCTTGTTTTTGCCGGGCGGGCTGGCTGTCAAGCCCCCGCAGTATCCAGGCGCAGGCGGCCGAAGGAAACACCACCAGGGCCGAAACTCCCCATACCCCGAAAAGGGACGCTATCTGGGTAACGGGCCAGAGCTGCCACTGGGAATAGCCTGAAATGCCGTAGGGATACCCAAGAAAGCCGAGGGTGCGCAGATATTCGTAGCTTATCCACAGGGCCCACTGAACAAGGTAACCCCGCCGCCGGAAGCAGTACGAGGCGGCCTTGAGCAGGGGAAAAAGAACGGCGAAGTACAATAAGTAGATAAGGCCCACAAAGGTTCCGGCCAGGGGATGAAAGGTGGTAAGCCAGTAATTAAAAAGCCCGTAGGCGCTGTAGCCGTACAGGGCGCCCCACACAACAGAACTTTTCCATGAACATGTATTAACCAGATAAAAAACCGGAACATAGGCAATCCAGGCAAGAAGGGGAAGACCGTTGCTAAAAAGCGGATTGGGAAAAGAAGCGGCAAAGAGCAGCGCCGCGGCAATGAGGGCGCCTAAATGAAGCAGAAAAACAACGGGCCTCCGTCTGCCAGCGGGCCCCTGATATTCCGCCATCCCTTAGTTCCCTTTATTTTTTTCGTTTATATTCCAGACATCCTGTTTGAGTTCTTTTCCGGGCCTGAACGCGGCAATACCGTGGGAATTAACCGATACCGCTTCGCCGGTTTTGGGATTGCGGGCTTTTTTTCTTCCTTTTCTGAGACGGGTCTCAAAGGTTCCAAAACCCCGCAGTTCTATGATCTGCTGCTTTATCAAAGCGTCCTTTATCTCATCAATAAAGGAATCAACGGTTATTTTTATATCCTTCCGGTTGATTCCCCGTTTTTGATAGATCGAGTCAATAATATCAGCTTTGGTAAGTTTCTTCCCTGCCATTATGCCCTCATACCATCACGCAAAGGATAGTATCAACTTATTGGGCGGCTTTGAGAGAATTATACAGCTTCTGCATCCGTGATTTTTTACGGGCAGCGGCGTTTTTCTTGATAATCCCCTTGCGGGAAGCGGTATCAAGCCCCTTAATCATTTCTTTAAGGGCCGCTTCCGCCCCGGCCAATTCCTTTTTCTGGGCCAGGAGGACAAATTTCTTGACGCTGGTACGAACCGCGCTCTTTACCGACTTGTTCCTGAGCCGCCGCTCTTCACTCTGCCGGTGGCGTTTTTCTGCTGAACTGTATTTTTTTGCCAAAGGATAACCCCCACTGCAATAGATTTTCCACAAGAATGGATCTGCCCAAAAACCAAAGTTTAAGGACAACGCTGCTAACCCATTTTCCAAAACCGGTTGTTTCGGGAAATGCCTTTTTTTGAGGCCGTCTCAAAACTTCAATCTTGAAACAAACCTGTTTTTTAGAAGTCCCTTCTATCTGAAATCCGAAGGACGGCGCTCTTTACGCTTGCATTTTTCGCATTCGGCGACGTTCTTTATTTTACCGTTTTCAAACAGGGTTTTCATCTTGACTTCGCCGCCGCAGGAACAGAAGAATTTCTGGGTCGCGCTTGCGGTACGGGCGTTTTTACTGGCCTGGGCCATACGGTACTCCATGGTACGATTTTTCAAAACCAGACGCATCTTGAAAAAACTGATAGTGTAAAGATAAGCACAGGCCCAAAGTACGGAACTTTGAAAGCTGCCTTATCTGCGAAAACCCAAACCCAATAACAGGATTTTAGGGCTTTTCATAAGATACTATAAGCTGTCCCCCCTGTCAACGGGCCTTTTGGCAACACTTCAAAATGAAGAAAACGAAGCGTATTGCGGGCCGCGAAACAGGCTCCCGCAAGCCGGGAATTACTAAAAATCGCCGGAAAAACCCTTGCGCTGGGGCCCAAAGCCGGTATATTATCAGCAGGAGGGGATGAAATACTATGAGAATCACGACCCGCGGCCGCTATGCCCTGAGAGCGATTTTGGCCATGGCCCGCATGGGGAACGACGGATCCCCGGTGTCCATCCGCAGCCTGTCCGAAATAGAAGAAATCTCGCCGGTTTTTCTTGAACAGATTTTCTTTAGGCTTCGCAAGGCCGGTATAGTCAGTTCGGTCAGGGGGCCCGGCGGGGGCTTTTGTTTTACCCAGCCCCTGAGCAGTCTGACCATCAAAAACATACTTGACGCGGCCGGAGAAAACCTGGAGTGTACCTTTTGCAAAAAAAACGCGCCTGACTGTTCCCGGAAATCGTACTGCCTCTCCCATCCCATACTGGTCGAAGTATCAAATCTTGTAAACAGCTATCTGGGAACCATCACACTGGAATCACTGCTTAAAAACCAGCACATACTCTCCGAATCCCGGACAAGCGTCCAGGCTTTATGAGTATGGCAAGACAAGAAGCCTACAGAACGCTGATAAGCGTCCTTCGCAAGAACCACGGAAAGGCCACTGCCGCCGACCTGACGGCAAAAACCGCCCTCCCCCTGGAAACGGTCCGCGAACTTGCCAGCGCGGCAGCCGATGAATACTCAGGCAGGCTTGAAGTTACCCAGTCGGGGGAAATCCTCTATTCGTTTCCGCGGGGCTTTACCAGCAGGTACAGGGGTTTCCGGGCCGGCCTTAACAGGGCGCTGGAAAAATGCGGCCTGGCCCTCAAGACGGCGGGGATATGGGCCTTTAAGGTCTGGATAATGGGTATACTGATAGGTTATTTTACCCTCTGTATAGCCCTCGCGCTCTGTTTGGTCTTTGTTTCCATAAGCGCGTCCCGTTCAAACCGTTCCTCGGGCCGGGGCAGGAGCAGTGTTCATCTGGATTTTTCGATATTTACCTTGCTCATGCGCAGGTGGTTTTATTCTGAACTTATCATGAGCCCTTACCGGTCCTATGGCGGGGCTTACAGGGAACGCCGCGCGCCAGAGGGAAAAAAACCAATTTATCAGGAAGTTTTTTCTTTTGTGTTCGGCGACGGCGATCCCAACGCCGGCTGGGCGGAGAAAGAAAAGAAAGCCGTCATCGCCTATATACAGGCCCACAAGGGCGTTATTACCCTGGGCGAATTTATGATACTCACCGGAAAGGACCCTGTTTCCGCCCAGCGGGATATAAGCGCCTACTGCGTTGAATTTTCGGGAAGCCCCGAAGTAAGCGAAGAAGGGACCCTGGTATTCCGCTTTGACAAACTCCTCTTGCAAAAGGACCGGCCGTCCGCCGGGTTGTCGCCGCCCGGCAAGGCTTTAAGAACATTCTCCGCAAACCCCAAAAAGACAAACAACCTGTTCGTCCTGATAAACGGGGTAAATCTTGTTTTTGGAAGCTATTTTCTTTTTAAGGCCGCTACAGCCGGAATGCTCTACAACCAGGTCCAGACAGCCGCCCACGGATTGTACGGCATGACCTTCCATCTCTTTGGACAAGTTTCGGCCAATCCCCTCCCCTTTATCAGCGTAGGCCTCGGCCTGACGCCCATTATTTTTTCGCTGTTTTTCTGGATGATTCCCCTGCTGCGATCGCGGTACAACAAAAAAGAAAACAGTAAAATTCAATTTGAAAATTTCAGAAAAGAGTCCTACAAGCTGATCTGGGAACACCCTGATTTGGTGCGGGAAAACGACATCCAGGTCCGGTCAGGCGATCCCGAAAAAAGCCGCGACCGCGTCATTAAAGAAATGGGAAGCTATTCGGGCGTTGACCTCAGCGTCAATGAACGGGGAGAAAGCTGCTATACCTTTACCGAACTCAGACGGGAAAAAGAAGCCGCCGAACAGTACCGCGCTTCTATAGACGCAAAACGCGCCGAACTGGGCGAAACGGTTTTTGACAGCGACGGTTAAGCCCGCAGGATCTGCCTGAAAAGCAAGCGCGGCTTTG
>JAIRTD010000070.1 GCA_031255115.1 Spirochaetaceae bacterium
TCTTCGTCATCGGGGGTGGTGCTGCCGTCGATAATATACCGGAAAACGGAGCCTTCCACCTGGGCCAGGGTATATAGATAAAAACAGTTGGTCGTGTTCTTAAAGGCAAGTAGTTCGGCCTGGGCCGCCCGGTAATAGGGGTCGTTCTCGTCGGGGTTTTTGACCAGAGCCTCGAAGGCGTCCCCGTCAATAATTTCTATTGCTGATTTGACAATGGGGACGCCCAATTCTTCGCTGATGGTTTTGGTTAAACCCGCTGCCTGTTGGACAGAAATAACGATCACCACCGAATAAATTGCCACCACAAAAAACACAAAAAAGAGGGTAAATTGCAATTTAAGAGATACATTTTTGAACATTTTGCCTCCTTTCTGTCCTTTGCGGTAAAAACACAAGCGGTCTTAAGGAAGACCAAAACCGTATCAGGACATTCCTTGATATCAAATATATCCAGATTTCAAAAAATTTACCAGTTTTTTAGTATATACATCATAGATTTGAGTTTGGGAGAACAAACTTATTCAAAAAAATCCCTGTCTGTGGTTCTGGCTTTTTAAGAAAAATTATCCGTAATTTGTTTACACCATGGACAAACGCTAGTTGCTAAGTACCTGCGGATTAAAGGGAATGAATCCAACCAGCTTGTCGTCCCCAGGAAAACCTACCCTGGCTTTGATTTTATCATCGTAGAGATAGATTCCCCAAGTACGCGAGGCATTATCATCATTTAACTTATATCCGGCGACGGCCCAGTATTCTTTACCGGCTTCCAGGGTACACGAAAAAACAGCGTCTTTCGCGCTGAAATTATAACGAATGTTCGGGCCTACATAGGTAAACCAGACAATATCCCCCAGAAATTCAGCCTGACCTGCCGGTATCGTAACAAAGGCAAATTTCTTCTTTTCTACGGTAATTCCGTTATACCCCTTTGGTTCAAACATATAGAATATTATTTTTGTACTTTGTTCCAGGGGTATTGAATCATCCCATACGGTTGAGGCGCAAGAAAGTGCTATTATAGAAGAAATTACACATACCAATAAAACCAAAGGACGATAATGACATACCCTGTTCGCCATGATCCATCTCCTTTTGTATCAAGTAAGTCCAACGATACTGTAATTTTTTTGTACCGTCAAGGTGAATCTTATACGTGGCCCCCCGCGCAAGGGATTGGAGGGGCGCGAAGCGTTCTTTGCGCGGCGCGCAAAGAATGGAGCGAAGCGGAACCCCGGAAAGCCCGGTTTCCGGCGCGAAGCGCCGGAAATGCGCCCAAACAAGCCGGAAATCACGGCGCTTAAACGGCCGGGAATTTTCACGGCTGACAAAGCCGGCGCGGTGGTGTTATACTTGGGGTCTGTCCGCGTTATGGACGGACACTGTCTGGCGTCAGCTTTTTTGGCGAGGAATCGCGGCGCCGGTTTATAGGAAGGGCCTTTGAAACTCCTGCTCCATAGTTGCTGTGCGCCTTGCACGGTTCAGTGCGTGGCGGCGCTTGGCGAAGAACATATTACGCCTTGTCTCTTTTGGTATAATCCAAATATTCATCCTTATATTGAATATTGTTCCCGCCGGGATACCTTAAAGCAATATGCCGGCGAAGAGGGTCTTGCCCTTGTCATGGAAGACCAATACGGCCTCCGCGTTTTTTTGGACGGGCTCTACGGTTCTTCCGGGGTGGCGTGTACAGAGGGCGCTTCGCCTGAGGCTGTTTCCGGGGAGGCGTGTAAAAGCGGCGCTTTTCCTGAACCGGCTTTTCGCTGCGCTTTTTGTTACCATCTCAGGCTGGAAAGAACAGCGGCCAGGGCGGCGGCGGAGGGGTACGACGCGTTCAGCACTACCTTGCTTATAAGTCCGTACCAGAACCACGAATGTATCAGGGCCGCGGCTGAGGAGCTGGCTGTCCGTTACGGCGTGGATTTTTTGTACCGGGATTTTCGCCCCCGTTTTCGCGCGGGTCAGACAGAGGCCAGGGCCAGGGGTTTTTATATGCAGAAATACTGCGGCTGCATTTTTAGCGAAGAAGAATCTATGACGCATAGAAAAAAGGCGAAACTTCCCGCGTCCGTTTAGGCCTGAGTTTTGCCCCGGTCCCCGGAGTTCCGGTACGCCAGGGCAAAGCGCGCGTTGTTGGTGGTAAGCCCCCAAATGTTTTTGTCTATGTACGCAGGTATCAATGTTTCGTCGTCAACGGTCCAGAGAATAAAGGGAATGTTTTCTTTAAGAAAGAATTCCATGGCTTCGGTTTCCAGGGCAAGGTAATCAAAATTATACCCCAGGAAATTACTGTTTTTTGATTTTCTAAAAAAAGCGGCAAGTTTTTTTGCTTCGGCAAGGCTGACGCGGGCGGGGAGATCAAGACAGGGATTGTCGGCATTGAGAAAAAATTTATAATCAGTGGGTTTTTTGAACTCAGGGGTGATTTCGCCGGTAAAGAAAGCGGCTTCTTCCATGCCGAATTGTTTTACAAGGGCGCTTGTTTCAAGGGCCATGGACGGATCTTTGATATCGCAGTTGACCGCTATGCCCCGGTTCTTGAGCAGCGCAAGGCCGTCTGCAAGCAGGGGAGGAGCTTCTGTCTCAAAGCGTTCTTCTATATCGTGGGCCAGTATGAGCTTTTCCCTGTAGCGGTTAATATCAAATTCAACAGAGTCATAGCCCCGAAGGACCGCAAGTTCGAGGCTTTCCAGCGAATTGGGGATGGTTTGGTCAAAACCGGCATGAGCGCAGATTCTGGTCATTGGGTTTACCGTATTTCGACCAGTTCCAGTTCAAAAATCAAAAACGCGTCAGGCGGAATAACGCCGCCTGCGCCCCGCTCTCCATAGGCAAGTTCGGGGGGAATCACCACAAGCCGTCTCTCGCCCCGGCGCATATCTTTTACCGCTTCTTCGAGGCCGGGGAGCATCCCGCCGCTTCCAAGGACAAATACCAGCAGTCTGCCGGTAAAATCAGAACCGTCAAAAACTTCGCCCGAAACAAACATGCCCTTATACGAAAGGCTCACGGTCTTTCCCGCTTCGGGGGCGCTTCCGCTGCCGGCTTTGAGAATGGTATAGCGCAGCCCCGAAGGCTGTTCGATAAGATCGGGGTATTGCGCCGCAATAGTTGCAAGATCGGCGCTGCGTTTTGCCTCGCGCCTTGCCGCCACGGCGGTTCTGACCGCGGCAAGATACATATCAAAGGCCGCCTGGTCGGTCTTAAAAGCCTTTGCGTCGGAACCGTTCCTTATAATCGTAACCCTCTCTATCACGTCGCCCGCACGTATGGCGCTGACCACCCGCTGCCCTTCGACCACCCGGCCAAACACCGCATGTCTGCCGTCAAGGTGGGGCGTTGCCCGGTGGGTGATAAAGAACTGGCTGCCATTGGTATTGGGTCCGGCATTGGCCATGGAAAGCACGCCGGGGCCGTCATGCCTGAGCGAATCGTCTATTTCGTCAGGGAAATTATAGCCCGGTCCGCCCTGGCCGTTGCCCAAAGGATCGCCGCCCTGAATCACAAAGTTTTCTTCTACCCGGTGAAAGGTAAGGCCGTTGTAGAACGGCTTGCCGCCCGAAAGGGAAAGCGTCCCCTCGGC
>JAIRTD010000069.1 GCA_031255115.1 Spirochaetaceae bacterium
TCACACAAGCGGAATTTTCTGGCATTCTCAAAATTTCAGAAAATCAACAAGCTCGCCCTAAAGTTCTCCCACGATCGGGTTCTTGGATAGGTACCCTTCATTACAAATCAACAAATCTAATTTTAAATTGCTAGGGCGCAAGCGTTATGTTAAGGGCAAAGAATTCTTCTTCTTTGCCCGATTCCCGTTCTACCATGACATCCAGTTTTTTGAATTCCGGCGGAGGACCGGGCATAAAGGCCATGTTTTCCAGGCGGGACTTGACGCGGCAGCTTACCAGAAAGCGCGCATTGTAGCGCCGGGTCAGGGATGAAAGGAGCCGGGCGCTTACTACAGGAGGGCCGAGAACCGAATAACCGGCTATTTCCGCATAACCAAAAGCGCATTCGCCTGTATCGAGGCCAAAGCGCCATGCCCTGTTTATGCCGGGGCCCCGCAAAAAATCAAGCGCCAAAAGCAGGGCCCGGTCAAGCGGATCGGCGGGGCCCTTTTTCCGCCTGCCCTTCTCCTTGCCCAAACTCAAAGGCGAGGCAAAGACGGCAAGCACGAGGTCTCCGTCGCAGCCGGAGAGTACCGCCCCGGCTTTTTTTAGCAGCGCCCCCGCTTCTTCGCGGTAGACCCTGAGGCTTTCCGCCGCCGCCGCGGGCGAGGCTTCGGGAACCCCGGCATAGCGGACAGCCATGACCAGGGCCCTTGCGCTCTGGACTTCTTCCGGGCGGGGGCGGCCGGTTTTTAGCACCTGACGCAGCGCGGGTTTTGAAGCATAGGGCGCGTAGGCCCTGCGTATAACGCGACGTTTGTGGTTTTGTATAACGAGGGCCGTAAGGGCCGAAAAGAGGGAGGCCGAAAAGACCGCGGCGCAGGGGACAAGGGGATCTATCCAGCGGGCTCCGAAAATAAGCGCCGAGGAAAAGGCCGAAAAGGCAAGGACGGCAAGAAAGATTCCCGGAACCAGGGCCCGTACTATGCCTCCCTTCCGCACGAAGAAGGCGGCAATTAACGCCGAAGAGAGGGCCCAGAAAAAAAGCTCTATGTCCTCAGCCGGGCTCACGAGGGCGCCTGAAAGTATGCTGTTTGCAAGCAGCAGCGCGGCTTCGCTGTCTGTAGGATTTGCCCCGGGCCCGCCCGAAGAAAAAGGACCGGCCGGGCCAAGTACACAGAATGAATCAAAAAGGCGGTCCAGAAGCGTCTCTCTCAGCGCCGACAGCCTTTCATATACCAAACGGGTTTCGGCAAAGGAGGCGATGAGCTGGTCTCTGAGGGCCCGGAGGCTCTCCCGCCCCTGTTCAGCAATTTCTTTTTGGCCGATGAGTTCTTCATACCCTGATACCAGGGAACTTTCCACAGGGCCGGAAAAAAGTTCGGCAAGGCTTTCCAGATATTTTGTTCTCAGGCCGAGCCAGGCTTCCTCCCTGTCGGCGCCGCCCTGGGCAAAAAATTCTTCCCTGGCGGCCTGGGCGAATTCATACAGAAAAACCGGATAGGTTTCGGGTTCGAGGCTGTCAAAATAACCGGCCTTCAGCATTTCCTGGAGGCGGCGGTAGAGTTCCCTGTCCAGTTCGACGTATTCGAGCAGCGCTGCCAGTTCAAGAACAACAAAGCCGTTTCCCGGCGCTTCAAAAATCAGGGCGCCCTGCGAATCAAGGGGAACAAAAATATCCCCGGCGCTTTCGGCGCTCTGTAAAACAAGACCCAGTTCGTTACGCCATGCCGTATGGACCTTGAGCAGTTTTTTAAGCGCCGCATAGGCGATATGTTCCCGCTCCTCCCCGCCGCTGTACAGCACCGGAGCGACGCGCCTTAGCCTGCCGTCCCTGTCGGGCTGTGTCCTGGAGTACCAGCCTGAATCCTGGCGTTGTTCGGCCTGGCGCTGGTATACGGCTCCGGCCAGCCATACCCGGTCAAAAACCCTGACCGCCTGGCCGGCGATTTCCAGGCCAAGCCTGTCCTTTCTGTTTATGTCCGAAACAAGCCTTTCCTTGCCCCGGTCTATGAGCCCAAGGAGTTCCCCGACATAGCGTTCGGTATCGCCCGGCCGCACCGACCCGGTCCGTATGGCATGGAAAAGGGTACGCACATTTTCGTCGATGAGGCTGAATTCTTCTTCAAAACGCCTGAGCGTTTCTTCAGCGTCTTCGGGGCTTCCCGGCGACATACCCAGCACAGGCGCCTGGACAATAAGGGAAGCGGCCTTCATTTCCATAAGTACATGGAGGGCCGACGCGAGTTCCTGGGGATCAAGCGGCAAAAGTTCCCCGTTTTGATAGGACTTTTCGCCGGAACTGTCGCCGGTATTGATGAGTACCAGGGAAGGAACAGCGTCAGGCGGGCTTCGGCGTTCCATGAGCCGGTCGTACAGGACGCCCAGGCGGGGGCCCCGGCAGAGGAGGACGCCCAAAATCGCCGCCGCGCCGCCTCCAAAAAGGGCCGCGGCAATCCTTATAATGGTAAATTTTCGTGTCATTGTTGTGTCTTTCATAGAACCACGCCGCTTACCTCTTTATCTCAAGACGATTTCAGGATATATTCTTTATAGACAGCAAAATGCGGAACATTTTGCGGGACTGGTACCCAACAGGGCCAGTATACAAAAAATAAGGACTTAGGGAAAGCTAAGGACTTTCAAGTTTTGTGGAGGAGCTTGTATGCGGTTTCCAAAATTTTCACTTTATGCGATCTGCGCCGTGCTGTTTCTTGCCCTTGCTTCAGGCTGCGCCAAGCCGCCGGCGGAAGAAATGGAAGCGGCCAGGGACGCGGTTACCCGGGCGGAGAACAACGCCAACGCCGTTACCTATGCCGAGGCCGGTGTCAGAAGGGCGAGAAGCGCCCTTGAGCGCATGTACGAAGAGGCAAACGCCAAGCGTTACGACGCGGCCAAAAGCGCAGCCGCCGAGGCCGTTGCGGCAGCGGAAAAGGCCATTATCGACGGTCAGGCAGCTTCGGCAAAGGCCGCCGACGATGCGTCGGGCCTGATTGTCAGCGCCAAGTCCGAAATACAGGCTGCCGAACATGCCCTGGACGCGGCCTGGAAAGGCGGGGTCAGGAACGTCAATTTTGGCGCCCTTAACGAAGAGGCGGAAAAAGCCTGGCATTCAGTGGAACAGGCCGAAATGAGCCTTGCCCAGGGCAGGGCCCGGGACGCGCTGAATGAGGCGGAAACAGCCCGGCGAAGCGCCGCCCAAATAAGCCTTGCCCTTTCGGAAGGCGTCCGCGCCGGAACCCGGAAACAATAAATTATGGCGGGTTTTCTAGACAAAATTTTTTCTCTTTTTGGTTCGGACGATACTGAATCAAGCAAAAAAAAATTGATCAAACAACTCGCCAAGGACCTTTCAAAAAACAAATACGGACGGTTCTACAGGGTCAAAGGCGAAGAGATTACGCCGGCCTTTGCAAAGTTTTTTTACGATGTGTATAAAATCGTCTCTCCCGCCCAGGTTTTTCTTCAGAACGCCGAAAAATCAGATCAGCTCAAACAGTTGACCGTTGAATTTTTTATGGACAAAAAAATCCTCGCCCTCCAGTCCAGGATAAGCAAGGAGTCCATAGAAGAACGAAGCAAGGGCGCCCAGACCGCCAGCCTGGCAAAGCAGGTCCGTGAAGAACTCAACCAGTTTATCACCGGGTTTGACAGCCAGCGCTTTAAGGCCATTGACGAGTGTTACAGACTCATCATGGCCTTTGTCAAATTTACCGGGTTTGATTTTTTCTTTCTTCTTAAAAAATTCGACGCCAATATATCGGAACGGAATTTTAGTTATCAGCCTCGTTTTGACGCGATCAGGGCCGAATATGTAAGCGACGACATCAAGGATTTTCTTGAAGTCGCCGCCGCGGTAGACCCCGACCAGGACTGGAAAACCGCCCTTGAGGTACTCAAAAAGTACAAGAACGGCATGGACGTGGTCAATCAGGCCCATTGGATCAAACTCCTTGCGTTTTTAAAGGAGATACGGCGTTCCAAAATTTTTGAACTCCTGGTCCGGCATATAGACAAGGACCCCCTCTGGCAGTCCGTGCCGCGTATACCCGACGACAATATTGTTGACCCCTATATTCAAAAAAAGAAAAACGAGACCGAAGCGGCGCTCAACAGCATACAGAACAGCAGGCGCAACGCCCAGATAACCCAGCTTGCCCAGACGGTTTTCGGTTCGGCCGACGTGCAGCGGATGAAGAACTACACCGACAAGCAGAACGAAATCTACCTCAAAAAAGATCTGGAGGGCTTTACCTATGTCCAGGGAATGAATTACCTCAAGGCCTTTTTGCTTGACTACTTTAAGAAGGACATACGGGAACTCTGCGACCTCTTTTTGATACGGGGCCAGTGGGTCTCCCAGGTGCTTTCCCAGCAGATGTCCGAAGGCTTCCATGTCCTTATGAACATCTCGGAAAAAATCCTCGTCTTTGACGACAAGCTCGGCGAAAACGGCGAAAACGGCTCGCGTCTCAAGGCGGCGCTGGTAAAGGTTGACCGGGACAAGGGCCAGGCAAAGTATGTGCGGATCATCCTCCAGGCGGCAAACGAAGAAGCGCTGCAGATGATAACCAAATCGGCCCAGGCCCTCATCGTGATAGGCAAGCACCTTAAAAGCATCCTGGAAGACTTCCAGAAAAGCCCCCATGAACTCATTATTAACTGGAAGGAGCTTGAATCAAGCTCAGAAACGCCTTTGGCCGGAAGGATAGCGGGAATTTACAAAAAAATTTACTGTTTTGTGCAGATGATGCAGTTCTTTGCCCAGGAAGGCGGAAACGAAGCCTAGGGCATTAGGCCCCTTGTCTTGACTCCCCTTTCCCCGCATGGTATCGTATAGGGTATCCCTGTTTTCATATCGGGTAAGAGAAGCGCCGTTTCGGCGACAACACAGAGAGGCAGTGTACTATGGCTGTTAAGGGTAAGAAAACGCATATTCAGGAAGATCAATCAACATTCGGGGAATTTAAGCGCCGCTTTAAGGACAGGCCGTTTATTTTTATCGGAACCATAGCCGTTCTGGTCCTTGTTATCGTGGCTTTTGTCTTTCTTCCCGCCGTTGTTCCCGGACAGGGCGGTCCTTCCGAACTGGTTTTTGGTTTGTATGACGGCATACCGATAAAGTATGTCCCGAATAATTACTTTTTCCGGCAAATTCAATCCCGTATGGAGTATGCCCAGGAAATGGGCTTCGGAGTGAACAACCGCGACGACGTATTCAGCGTATGGCGCGGCGCTTTTGAGGATACGGTTATACATACCGCCATGCTCAAAGAAGCGGAAGATGCGGGCTA
>JAIRTD010000097.1 GCA_031255115.1 Spirochaetaceae bacterium
AGAATAAATCAGTGCTACTTTATTATCGCAAATGCGTAATGAAATGAACATTTGCAAGGGGAACCGCTGATTTGAGTCAATTATACTCCATAGATTTGAGTTTGTCAGGTGTGGAATTAGTTAATTCCTTACCTGACAAACACTTATAATCGGAATTCTCTGACAATTTCAAATTGTCAGAGAATAAATCAGCGGTTCCCTAACACTACTTCAATCCATATAAATGAGCAATGCGGTATAAGCCTTTTATTTCTTCCAATTTGTCATACTCAGTTATAGTTATAATAATGGGATCTGATCCATCATCTTCAATAATAAACGCCATACCATTGATATGATCAATGGTACTCCCGTCATCCGGCAATGTAAAATCAATACTCGCAAGATAATAAAATTGGCTGTTACCATCCATCCTGATAATTTCTTCTATTTGTCCTGAATAATAATACATATATCTACTTCTAAAGTGTTCTGCCTCACAACCTTGTATATCAAAATATCCGGTATTGACATAATTATATTCATGGCCGCTAAATTCACTCGGCGGCTCTTGTGCGGCTAAAGGCAATAAAGCATCATACCTAATTATAAACTTGTGTTTAAACGAAACCCTCATCAAATAATCCGGGGTCGAACTCCTGTCGGAAAGCACCAAAAAAATATGAGCGCCGTCGTACATCAGCCGAATCAATCTGTCATGATCTCCATATACGGTAATATAATATGCCTTATTGTTAAAATTCCATTTCTTAATTCCAGGGTTGCTGAATAATATGCTCTCTAAAATATCATCGCGGGTTCTATCCGTTTGCGAAAAACCAAAAGACGGGTTTTCCAAAAGTATAACGAGCGATAGCAGCAATAACTTTTTCACTGTATCTTCCTCCAAATTCCCATGCATGGTTTTGAGTGCTTCAATCACACTTTATAGTATAGACTTGTTCGATAACCAACCGGGTTATTGAACAAGTCCAGCTTAGTTTGGTCCCTTGACAAGGGTCAGGTATACGCCTGATATAACCAGGGCCGCCCCCAGCCACTGGAAGGGCAATAGCCGTTCTCCCAGAACCAGGAAACCGGCGATTACCGTAATGACCGGAACAAGGTTTACAAAAATCGTGGAAACGCCTATGCCCAGAACTTCGAGGGACCGGGCGTAGAACCAATACCCCAGGGCCGAACAGCAGACGGCGAGAAAGAGCAGATGGGCCAGTATCGAAAAATCGGGCCTAAGCCAGCGGGAACTTTCCATGAGGGCAAAGGGTATAAAGCCCAAAAAGCCGAAGAAGGACTGCCAAAAAACAATAAAGATACGGGAGTGATTTTCAAAGAGCGGCCTGGTGCAAAAACAATAGGCCACCCAGCTCAGGGCCGCGCCAAGCATATACACATAACCGGCAACGCTGCCAGAGACCGAAAAGGAAAGGCTTGCCACAAGCCAGACCCCCGCTACCGAGACCGCGGTTCCCAGAATGCGCGTAACGGAGATTCCTGCGCGCGATGAACCTGTTTTTGAACCAGAACCGGACCGCCTCATTTTAGCGGCCCCCCATTCGGCAAACATGCTGATAACGGGAATCGCAGAGATGATAATAGAAGCTTCTGAAGCGGTAACCAGGGACACACCGGTATTTTCGCAAAAAAAGTACAGTGTTACCCCGGTAAGTCCCGCGCCGGCAAGCAGGGGCAGGTCCCGGCGGCTGAGCCGCTCTCCCGCCGCAAAGCTTCGCTTAAAGAAAAAAAGAACCGCCAGCGCTATGGCAAAACGCAGCGCTCCCAAGGTCATGGGCGGAAAGACCGCCACCGTAACCTTTATGGAAACAAACGAAAAGCCCCAAAACAAAACACAGAGAATAATGGCAATCAAGGCGCTGCGCCGCTCGGTCATGGTATACTCCATAGATTTGAGTTTGTCAGGTGTGGAATTAGTTAATTCCTTACCTGACAAACAGTTAAAATCGGAATTCTCTGACAATTTCAAATTGTCAGAGAATAGAACCCAGTATAGTCAGAAACCACAACAAAACAAACCCACGGGCAGCGCCCTGCGACTGCCAGAAACACGGCGGCGCTTGCCGGAAAAGGCGTTTTGGTATAGAATATATAGAAGATGAAGATACAAATACCTTATTTGCAGAAAAGTTTTTCTCTCGAATTCCCTGATAAAAACCTTTTGGCCGTGGTTGAACCAAATGAATTCGAGCGAAAGGGAACCAGCGAATCCATACTAAAAGGAGCGCTTTCCGCGCCCTATGGACCTGAACGCAGGGAGGGGCAGAGCCTAAAGGACTTTCTCTCCGGGGGAAAAAAGCTCCTCATCATCATCAATGACGCTACGCGCCCCACGCCCACCGCGGCCATGCTGGGAGCGCTTGTTCCGGAGCTTGACGCTTCGCCCATAAAGAACCAAGACATCACCCTCATCATCGCCACCGGCGCCCACCGGACCCCCACCGAAGCTGAGTACCAGCAGATACTCGGCCCCTGGCACGGGCGTTTTCGGGAACGCTGCGTCTACCACAACGCGCGCGACAACAGCGTCATGGTCGATCTGGGGACAACCCGGAACGGAACCCCCATACTGCTTAACCGGCTGCTTTTTGAAGCCGACCGCATTATCGCCACCGGAAGCGTGGAGCCCCACTACTTTGCCGGTTTTACCGGCGGCCGCAAGGCCTTTCTCCCCGGCATTGCCGCGTACCGGACCATAGAGGCAAACCACAAACAGGCCCTCTCGCCCCGCTCCCGCTCCCTTGCCCTCGAAGGTAATCCGGTCCACGAAGATATGATGGACGCCCTGCCCCTGATTAAAGCGCCGGTCTTTTCGTTTATGACGGTACTGGACAAGGAACAGGGCATTGCCGACGCGGCCTGCGGCGATCTTATGGCCTCGTTCTACGCGGCGGTTGATACGGCGCGGAAGATCTTCTGCGTTCCCGTGGCGTCCAAAGCGGACATTGTCGTATCAGTGGCAAAATTCCCCATGGACATAGACCTCTACCAGTCCCAAAAGGCAATAGACAACGGCGCCCTTGCCCTCAAAGACGGCGGCTTTCTCATCCTGGTATCATCGTGCAGGGACGGCATAGGCGACGAAGCCTACGCAAAACTCCTTGCCCAGGCATCGAGCCCGGCCGACGCCATTGAGCAAATACGCGTGCTTTACAAACTGGGTTACCACAAGGCCGCAAAAATGGCCGAAGTCTCAGGCCGGGCAACCATTAAAGCAATCACCGAGCTTCCACCGGAAAGGCTCGCGTCAATGTTTATAGAAAGCGCCCCAAGCCCCCAAAAAGCCCTTGACGACGCCCTTGCCGAACTTAAAAAAAGAGGCGTTGCCGAACCCGCGATACTCGTACTGCCCGACGGCTGCGTTACGATACCTGATCCCCGGCAGTAAACCCGTGCTGCTCATCCCTCATCGTGATGACCAGCTTTCCGTCGGCCCTCCGCGTTGCGATTCGCTTAAAATATTCAAAATACTGCTTGTCCGAAATGGCGATATGGGTCAACACCCAGTCTTTGAGAAAACGGGTAAAATGGGTAAGATCAAACTTATGCCCCAAATGAAACGAGCGCACCTGCTCGACCACGGTCAGCACAAACATATCATGCTCCCGCTTGTGATCGGTGTAACCCGAGAATTTTGTCTTGAGCATAATCCTCTCTTCAGTGGCAAAATGCACCTTGATATAGTTGACCGCGCCCTGAATAACTTTCTTGAAATACGCCTTTTCCGACTCGCTGTCTCCGACACAGTGGTTGAAAAGATCATTGGTGATATTAAACAGCTCCTTGTGCTGCTCGTCTATCTGCTTAATTCCTACCGAAAAAGTTGAAGACCAAGAGACCAGTTCTGACTTATCCATGACCTATTGTATCATATAATTGAAAAAAAAGGCAAGGAAATTTAAGTTGAAGGCTTTTCAGGCTCCGGCGGGGCCCGGAACAAGATCGGTTTATGCCTCAGATATGCCGGTTGCGGCCCTGACACGAATTGTTTATAATGGGCTTATGGATGTTAAGCGCTTTACCGTGCTCGACTTTATCGATATAGACCTCAAAGAACATGATTCCCTTAATCTCCGCTGTATTGGAGGCCGCAGGGGCCTGTCGCGGGAAATCGCCAGTCCTGACCTGAACCGGCCGGGGCTGGCCCTGTCGGGTTTCTATGATTCTTTTGCGTTCCAGAGGATACAGCTTTTTGGCCGGGGGGAGGTTGCCTATCTCCGCAAACTCGAAGAAGAAGACCAAAAAGGGACCATCAAGCGCATGTTTACCTACCCCCTTCCCTGCTGCATTTTTACCCATAATCTTCATCCCGGCAAGGATTTTTTTGAAGAAGCCGAAGGGGTGGACTGTCCTATACTGCAGACCGACCTCCCTACTTCGGAATTTTCTTCCCGGCTGATGCGTATTCTTTCCAATATTTTCGCCCCCAAAAAGAGCGTCCACGGCGTACTGGTAGAGGTTTTCGGCCTGGGCATACTGATACTGGGCGATTCGGGGGTGGGAAAGAGCGAAACCGCCCTGGAACTCATTGAACGGGGCCACCGCCTGGTTGCCGACGACGTGGTCGAAATTCACTGTGTCAACGGCAATATACTCATGGGGGCCGGGGCAAACAAGATCATCGGCCATCACATGGAGGTCAGGGGGCTTGGAATCATCAATATAACCCACCTTTTTGGCGTAGGGGCCATCAGGGACCGGAAGCAGATACAACTTGTGGTAAATCTCGAAGAATGGGATTCGGCCAAAAGTTACGACCGCCTGGGCACCGACGACACTTTCGAGGAGATACTGGGGGTAAGCGTTCCCAAGCTGGAAATCCCCGTCAAACCCGGGCGGAATATCCCGGTGATTATAGAAACCGCGGCAATGAACGAAAGGCTCAAAAAGATGGGCTATAATTCGGCCAAAGAATTCAACCAAAATATACTCAAGTGGATCGAGAGCGATATGGCGCGCTCGGTGTATTTCGGTCAGGAAGACATAATTTAGGAAGGCCTATGTTTGAAAAAACCATTACGATACAGAACCGGGCGGGGATTCATGCCCGGCCCGCAGCCATGCTGGTCCAGACCACCAAGAATTTCAGCTCCAATATATACCTCGAAAAGGGCAAGGACCGCATAAACGCCAAATCCATCATGGGCATCATCACCCTTGGGGCGGGTTACGGCGTCGAACTCAAGGTAATAGCGGACGGCCCGGATGAACAAGAGGCGGTAGAGGCCGTTGCCAGGCTTTTCGCCTCCAAATTTGAAGAAGAATAGCCCCATTGCTGGAATTGCCGGCGCAAGGCCGCGCCGGCGCGACTCATGGCACAAGGCGCAAGAAAAAGGGCAAAAAAACGTGTTTTTGACTTTGACTTTTTCAGGAACCGGTGTATAGTATCCCATATCAGTTCCAGAAAAATAAGGAAAAGCCGATGAGGGACTTAACCCAGCGACAACAGGAAGTGCTGGCTTTTATTGTTGAATTTATCGCCAGACATACCTATCCGCCGACCATACGGGAATTGGCGGATCATTTTTCGATTTCCGTTAAAGGCGCCTATGACCATGTGGACGCTCTCAGAAAAAAAGGCCGGCTTAAAAACGGCGGCAAGCGTTCACGGACTATGGAAGTTATTCATACTGAAGAAGAAGCCCAAAGGGACGGTTTTATAAACATACCCATACTGGGGACCGTAGCCGCCGGGCGGCCCATTCTTTCGGAAGAAAACTACGAAGGCGCCCTGCCGGTTCACAATTCGCTCCTGAAACCAAGAACAAACTACTTTATACTCAAGGTACGGGGTGATTCTATGGTTCAGGCCGGTATCATGGACGGGGATCTGGCCATCATAGAGAAGCGCGAAAACGCCCAAAACGGGGAAATTATCGTGGCGGTGGTCGACGAGGCGGTTACGCTAAAGCGTTTCTTCAAGGAAAGTTCCCGGATAAAGCTCCAGGCCGAAAATCCCTCCTATTCGCCCATATACAGCCAGGATGTCAGGGTCATAGGCAAACTCGCCGGGATATACCGCGCCTGCGGCGTCTAACATGGCCAAAGGCAGCTCCTGTCTCTTTCTGGGGCCGGAAATCGGCGAAAAACAAGAGGCGCTACAGGAACTCCGCAAAAAACTCGGCGGAAACCCCGAAGAGTATTCATTCTATTTTGGCGAAACACCCCTAAACCAGATACTCTCGGTACTCCTCAACGGCTCTCTCTTTGCCGACGCGCGGCTGATTCAAATTAAAAACGCCGAAAGCATCAAAAAAAAAGAAGATATCGAAGCGCTTGCCGCCTATATCAAGGCTCCCCAGGATAATACCATCCTGGTGCTGGTCTCCGACCATACCGGTGTGGACAAAAGGCTCGAAAAAGCCCTGGGCCCCCGGGAAAAACGCATATTCTGGGAGCTTTTTGAAAACCAGAAAACCCAATGGCTTGAGAATTTTTTCCGCAGGGAAGGCTGCGTCATAGACAAAGACGCTGTAGAAGCCATACTTGCCCTGATTGAGAACAATACCGACGCGCTGAGGCGGGAATGTTCCCGGCTCATCCTCTTTCTTGGTAAAGACCGCCCCATAAGCCTTAAAGATGTCGAAAAATGGCTCCCCCATTCGCGGGAAGAATCGGCGTTTACCCTCTTTTCCCGCATAGCCAGGGGGGAACTCGAAAAAAGCCTTACGATATGCCGGTCCCTCCTCGCCGCCAGAGAAGCGCCCCAGGCCATACTGGCCGGGCTTTCCTGGTGTTTTCACCGGCTCAGGGATTATGAACGCCTTGTCAGCTCAGGCGGCGCCTCTGATTTTGAACTTAAAAAAATCGGCCTGGGTTCTTCCAGGGTACGGGAGGACTATATCCAGGCGTCGCGGCGTTATTCCCTTGCCGCCGTGGACCGCGCCCTTGCCCTCCTGGCCCGCTACGACATCATGCTCCGCAGCGGCGGCAGGACCCTGGAAGGGCTGCTCATGGACCTGTTTCTGTTCAAACTTATAGTCCTGTAAATACTCTTGCCTTAATTTTAAGAATAGCGTAAAATAATACATATTCTGCCATTCTAATGAGGAGATTTTTTATGGGCAAAAAAATACTGATTATCGGGGGCGGGTACGCGGGTATAGCGGCCGCGAAAAAACTGGCCAAAAAGTACAAGAGCAGGGATGACATAAACATCACCCTGGTTGACCGCCGGCCCTTCCATACGCTCATGACCGAACTGCATGAGGTAGCGGGCCACAGGGTCGAACCTGATTCTGTCCGGGTTCCCTATGCCAAAATCTTCGGCGCTTCCAAAGTAAACGTACAGCTTGATTCTATTCTTTCCGTTGACTTTGAGAAAAACCAGGCCAAATCAGCTGTAAAAACCTATGACTACGATTATCTTGTTCTTGGTTCAGGGGCGGACCCCGAATTTTTCGGTATTGGGGGAATAAAAGAAAATTCCTTTACCCTCTGGTCCTTTGACGACGCCATGAAGCTCAGGCACCACATCGAGGATACCTTTGAAAAGGCCGTTGCCGAACCGGACCGGACCAAAAGGCAGAAAATGCTTACCTTTGTGGTCGCCGGC
Organism: Spirochaetaceae bacterium; assembly: GCA_031255115.1. Classification (GTDB taxonomy): domain Bacteria; phylum Spirochaetota; class Spirochaetia; order Treponematales; family Breznakiellaceae; genus JAIRTD01. Next base: position 7,568 of record JAIRTD010000097.1, read on the forward strand.
GCGGGCTTTACCGGCATTGAGATGGCCGGAGAGCTTATTGAATGGCGGGACGTGATGTGCGCCAAATGGCTGGTTCCCAAGAGCGAGGTACGGGTCATTGTCATCGAGGCCATGGCCAGCATACTTCCCATTCTTGAGGAAGACCTCAGAACCAAAGTTGAATTCTACATGAAGTCCAAGGGAGCGGAACTGCTCACCAATACGCCTATAGTAGGCGCCGATCCCGGACTGGTCAAACTCAAGGACGGTTCGTCCATTTCGACTTCGACCTTTATCTGGACAGCCGGTGTTTCGGGAAGCAACTGGGCCGACACCCTGGACCTTGCCAAGGGTCCCTTTGGCAGGAATCCCCAGGACCCCAACGCCAAGAACCGCCGGGGGCGGCTCCTGGTAACCGAAGAGATGCGTTCTGTTGATCATGCCAATGTGTTTCCCGTAGGGGACAATCTCTGGTTTATTGAAAACAGCAAGCCTCTGCCCCAGATTGTCGAGACCGCCCTCCAGACCGCTGAAACCGCGGCGCATAACATAATCGCCGCCATTGAGGGTTCCGAGGCGAAGAAATTCAAATCGAATTATCACGGCTTTATGGTTTCCGTAGGCGGCAAATACGCCGTATCAAACGCCATGGGCATCAAACTTTCGGGCTTCTTTGCCATGGTGATGAAGCACATTGTCAATCTCCACTACCTTATTTCGGTGGCGGGCATTAACCAGTGCTGGGAATACATCAAGCATGAATTCCTCGATATGAAGAACCACCGTTCCATAGTCCACGGTTTTGGTTCCTACAAGACCAGGGGCTACTGGCTGCTTCCCCTGCGGCTCTGGCTGGGCCTCATGTGGGTTTTCGAAGGCATCAACAAAATAGGCGAAGGCTGGTTTTCCTGGGCGGAGGGTTCCAAATCAGGCTGGATGTTCTCCGAAGGCGTGGTACAGGCCGGGGTGGACAATGCCGCCGAAGATCTGTTTGGAGCGGCGGGAGACCTCTTTGGCGGTGTCGAAGCGGCGACCGACGCACTGAGCGCCGCTTCCGGCGCGACGGCGGGGGCCGAAAGCGCGGGCACGATCTGGGATTTTACCAAGCCCATACTGGATATGAACGGCGTCATAGCAACCTGGTTCAGGACCACCTTTATGGATAATATCATGGCCCTGGTTCCTTTCCAGGTATTCCAGCTTATGATAGTACTGGTGGAAATGGGCATAGGCCTTGCCATGATGGGCGGCCTCTTTACCTGGTGGGCAGCGGCGATTTCCATCGTTATGTGCTTTGTCTTTACCCTTTCGGGGCTTTTCGCCTGGAACCAGGTGTGGTTTATCTTTGCGGGCTTCCTCCTCCTTGGCGGAGCGGGACGGGCCTTTGGCCTTGACTGCTGGATAGTGCCTCTGGTAAAGAAGTGGTGGAATGGGACCAGGTTCGCCCGGAAGCATTACTTCTATCTTGACGGACCTTCAAAATAAATTCCTTAAGAGAAGCCTGTGACTTCATACTGGAATGATTTTCCCGGAATGCCGGAGACCCTGATAAAGGTTTCCGGCATCATAGACCGTTCATCGGCTTCTCAGAATCCCATCATAGCGGAGGGGCTTTCCGCCATACTTAACGGCGATGGAAAGCTCCTCAGACCCGGACTCTTGCTTCTCTCTTCCCAGTTCGGCGGCGCCCTGAAACACAATTCCGAAAAGTGCCTCAGTCTTGCCGCCGCCATAGAAATGCTCCATGTGGCAACCCTCATTCACGACGACGTGATTGACGATTCGCCGCTGCGCAGGGGACAGCCCAGCGTCCATACCAGTTACGGAAAACAGGACGCGGTGCTTATCGGCGATTTTCTGCTTTCCCGTTGCTTTATCCTGGTATCCGAATACAGTTCCCAGGAACAGGCCCTTGCCCTTGCCAGGGCTATCTCGGTGATCTGTTCTATGGAGATAGAACAGAACAGCAGCCGCTATCAGGCCGATACTTCGATACGCCGCTACTTCAAAAAAATAATGGGCAAGACCGCCCTGCTCTTTTCCCTGGCCTGCTATGTAGGCGCGGCAGAGGCCAAGGCTTCGTCCGAAAGCGCCGCGCGCCTCAGGCGGGTGGGCTACAATATGGGTATGGCCTTTCAGATTATCGACGATATTCTCGACTATACGGGAAGCGCCGAAACCGTGCGCAAGGCCCTGGGCAATGATTTTAAGGCTGGTATCGTAACCCTGCCCCTTATCTTTGCCCTTACCATGGATGGTTCGGGGGAACTAAAAAAACTCACCGTTCCGGGACAGTTTGCCCTGGCTGACAGCGGGCGGGTCATAGCCCTGGTCAAGGAGTCAGGTGGCATTGAAGCTGCCAGAAGCTGCGCAAAAAAATATACCGACCGGGCCCTCAGAGAAATCTCCCTGCTCCCCGGCGGCGCTCCAAGGGACATGCTCGAAAAACTCACACAAAGACTTTTAGTCAGGAACTATTAAGGGGTACTATGCTCTCGCTCATCTTTATAGCCCTGAGCCTTTCTCTTGACGCTTTTGCCGTGTCGGTATGCTCAGGCATTTCCATGAGGAATTCGCTGCGTTTTTACGCGGTCAGGGCCTCGTTCTTTTTCGGGCTTTTTCAGTTTCTCATGCCCCTTGCGGGCTGGTACCTGGGCGGAACCTTCAGCTCGTATATCGAAGCCTACGATCACTGGATCGCCTTTGGCCTCCTTGCCTTTGTAGGCGGCAAAATGCTTAAAGAAAGCAGGGCAATACAAAAAGAAGAATCCAAAAAGTACGCCGATATACGAAACCTGAAAGTACTGTTCACTCTGGCCCTGGCAACCAGCATAGACGCCCTGGCCGTAGGGCTTTCGTTTAAGCTCCTGGAAAGACCCATCTGGGGCTTCGCTGCCTTTATCGGCGCCGTAACCTTTGTCGTATGTCTTGTGGGTTTTGAATTCGGAAAGCGCATAGGTTTTCTCTTTAAGAAGTGGGCGCAGATCGCAGGCGGCCTCATACTCATCGGCCTGGGCATCACCATACTCATTGACCATCTGCTTTAGCGGGTTTGGTTGCAGCTACTACAACACCCGGTAACAGCCGCATTTTAGATAGGCGGATTCGTCATAGCCTGAGAGCACCGGGTGGTCCGGAGACTGGCCGCGGAATTCAATCTGAATAATACGCCGTCCGGCATCCAGCGCCGCGCTTGCTATCATGGCCTTAAAACGCCCTTCGCTCATTGCCTGGCTGCAGGAACAGCTTACCAGGAAGCCTCCTTTTTTAAGGAGTTTTATTGCCCTGCGGTTGACTTCTTTATAACCCCGTACCGCTCCTTCAAGGGCGGCTTTGGTTTTGGCAAAGGCCGGGGGATCGAGGATGACCATATCAAAACGTTTTGAAGTATCCCGTTCATAGCGGGGGAGTATATCAAATATATCCCCGGCTTCGGTACTGACCTGGTTTGTAAAGCCGTTGAGAGCCGCGTTAAGCGTAAGCCCTTCGAGGGCCCGGAGGGAGCTGTCTATGGCAAGAACCGATTCAGCGCCGCCTTTGAGGGCGTGCATGGAGAAGCCGCCTGTATTGGAACAAAGGTCCAGCACCTGCCCGCGTCCGTGATTTTGTACCCAGAGCCGGTTGTCCCGCTGGTCAAGGTAATGGCCTGTTTTCTGGCCTTCTTCAAGATGAACCGCCAGGGGAAGGCCGTTTTCAAAAATCACTATGCCCTTTTCGGGAAAACTCCCCTCGAGCATACCCTGCCGGTTCTCAAGACCCTCAAGTTCCCGCACCGGCGCGCCGCGTTCAACAATACCCTGGAGGACAGGCCAGGAAGCTTCCCGCTCCAGGGAAGAAAGCACTTCGGTAAAGGCTTCGAGTATCAGGTCCCGGCGCAGATCCATCCCGTACGAAAGAAATTCAAGGGAAAGCCAGGAAAGCGGCGGACCGAGTTTTCTGGAAAGTTCCGCGCACTCAATGGGCCCGTCGCCCTGTATTTTGAGGGCCTCTTCCAAAGGCCAGCCTACAAAGCGGTCGGCGATAAAACCGGGGAGAAAATCAGCCTCGCCAAATACGGCGCGGCAGGATTCACCGGTGAGTTCATAAAAGGCGGCGCGCCTCTCCAGGGCTTCCCGTATGCGGCGTTTGAAGAAACCCTTATCGGCCCCTTCCTTGGAAGGACTGTAGATACGCACGAGAATTTTTGAATGGGGATTGGCGAATCCGCGGCCCAGATATTCCTTGCGGGAACTTTCCACATCTACGGCTTCGCCGGGTTTAAGGCCGGCAATACCGAGTACGGCCGCGCCGTCTCGCTTGCCGTCCAGGACGAGACCAAGCTCGTTGTCATACACCCAGGGGTGGCCCCTGAGTATGCGGCCTTCTTCGCCGGGTTTCAGGATAATACGTTTCATGGCTGCGGCGGATTACGGCGGACTATGAATTCCTGTTTCGGGGCCCAGCGCTTGTCTGATGAGTCCTTGACCATGCGGGAAAAATACGCCTGAGCCCGGAAGGGTTCCGCCTTTCCCCGTTCAGCGCGCTTCCATGTTCCATCCCCGGCAAGAAAGCTGGACTGGCAGTTGTCCTTAAAATAGGCGTCCAGTATGGAAACGACTTCTTTCCTGATATCCTCCTGAAGTACCGGAAACATCAGCTCTACCCGGTGTTCAAGATTACGGGTCATCCAGTCGGCGCTGGAAAGGTATACCTCGCCCCGGCCGCCGCCGGAAAAATAAAAAATCCGGGCATGTTCAAGATAGCGGTCTATGATGCTTACCACTTTTATGTTTTCGGAAAGTCCCTTAACGCCGGGAACAAGCATACAAATGCCCCGGACATTAAGCCGTATGGAAACACCCGCCTGGGAAGCCCGGTACAGGGCCTTGATGACATCGGCATCGGCAAGGGAGTTCATTTTTGCCATGATGAATCCCGGCGATTCCTGGGTGGAGCGCCTGGTCTCCCGCTCGATGAGGCCGAGGAGGCGGTGCTTTAAGGCCAGCGGGGCTATCATGAGCTTGGCCGTTCCTGATATGAGAGAATAGCCGGTTACCATATTGAAGAAGAGACCCGCGTCATAGGCAATTTCTTCCTGGGCGGTAAAAAGGCCGAGGTCGCCGTAGAGCGCGGCGCTGCGGTCATTGAAGTTTCCTGTAGAAAGATACACATAACGGGTGATGCCGGTTTTTTCCTTCCGCAGTATCAGGGCGGCCTTGGCGTGTATCTTGAGATGGGAAAGGCCGTAGATGACGATGCCGCCCGCCCTCTCAAGCCTCTGGGCCCAGGCTATGTTCCGCTCTTCGTCAAAGCGGGCCTTGAGTTCCACCACGGCGGTAACCTGCTTTCCGTTTAGCGCGGCCCGTTCCAGCGCTTTAACTACAGGCGAATCGCCGCCGGTACGGTACAGGGTGGTCTTGATGGATACCACGTCAGGATCGTCGGCGGCGTCCTGGAAAAACCGGAGTACCGGATCAAACGAGTGATAGGGCAGATGGAGCAGCACATCGCCTGCCCTGATACGGTCCCAGAGCGTTTCTTCTTCTGAAAATTCAGGAGTCCAGTAATGCCTCCAGGATTTTTCCCTTAGCCCCGAAATCCCCGCGTTGTCGAGGACGGAGAGCGCTTTGGAGTCAAGTTCGAGAAAGCCGCCTGTTTCGTAGATATCCTGGGGGCCGAGGGCAAAAAGCCCGGCAAGTTTATCCCTGAGCTTACCCGGCCCCGCGCCGCCTGAGACCATGCGTACCGGCATCGAATCTTCGCGCCCGACAAGGACCTCTTCCATGGCGGCGATAAAGTCGTGGTCCCGCTGTTCATCAACAGAAAAATCAGCGTCCCTTGCCAGCTTAAAGACCAGGGCCTCCCGGACTTCGTAGCCGTAAAAAAGACCGGCGCCCCAGCTTATGATAATGTCCTCAAGGAGTGTCCAGCGCTTTACGCCGTTTCCGCCGGGGAGCCAGACCACCCGGCCGGAAGAAGCGGGAAGCTGCACTATGGCAATGCCTTCTTTTTCTTCTTCGAGGCCGCCATATTCCTCCCGGCTGAGATGAAACGCGACGCATATTTTGAGGCTTCCTATAGAAGGGAGCCCGTCTTCTCCGGCCCTAAGAGGCGTGAGCAGGGGAAATATTTCCCGCTGAAAAAGGGATTCGAGGTAGGCTTTCTCTTCTTCGGTATAGAATTCGGGCCGTACCAGGCAGAGGCCGTCTTTGGCCAGGCCGGGAAGCACTTCGTCCCGGAGACACGCGTACTGGCGCGCCGTAATGGCGTGGATTTTTTCCGCCGCCTCCCTGAGCAGGAGTTCGGGGCTGTATCCCGCGGGGTCAAACCAGTCGCCGGATTTCAGGGCCCGCTTTATGGCGGCGATGCGTATCATAAAAAATTCATCAAAATTGGACGACACAATAGAGAGAAAGCGCAGACGGTCAAGGTTCGCAAGGCTGCTCCGTAAACCCTCTTCCAGTACGCGATTGTTAAAATCTATCCAGGAAAGATCGCGGTTAAAAAATTTCGGCTCTTCGTTCATGGCGTTTCCTAAACCAGGAGTACCCGGTACCCGAATACATCCTGAAACATAACCCCTTTATCTTCAAGCCCCAGGCGTTCTATGCTGGTATCCACGATTTCCGAAGGCCGCAGTACCACCATGTCCTGCTGGCGTTCTACGCTTATTTTCCTGATATGCCGGGAATGTCCCCGGTCAAGACAGTCGGCCACCCTGAGTATGGCCGCCATTTTTAATACCAAAAGCCTGTCTTCCCTCTGGAGGGCTATGTAGTCTATATCGGCTTCCGAAGGAGGTTCGCCCCGGTGGTAGCATATAACGTTTGAAATAATATCCAGCTCGCCCTGGTGGAGGCCGAAAATTTCAGAATGGGCAACAATATACTGGCCGTGCTTCTGGTGGGCCGAGCTCCGTATGTACATACCCACATCGTGGAGTGTGCCCGCAACTTCGAGGAGCAGCCTGTCCCGCCTGTTCATGCCGTGTTCGTGGCGCAGGGCGTCAAAGAGGGTCATGGAAAGCTGGGCCACATGGCGGTTGTGGGCCTCGTCAAAATGGTACTTGCGGCCCAGATTTACCGCCGAAGCAATGACCTGGGAATAAAATTCCTCCTGTAAGCCGCTGTCAACCTGGGATACAAGATTTATCAGCATGCCTTCCCTGATGGATACCAGGGGAACCACGATTTCTCCGGCGGCGGTATGCTCAAGGAAAAGCCGGTATATGAGTATGCCCGGAATCAGGTCCTCGGCGTCAGAGTAAGGTATTTCGAATTCCCGCACACATTCTTCGACCGTATAGTTCTTTACCCTTTCGGTAAATTCCATAAAGAGTTTCCGGGGCACGATGCGGCAGTCCTTGTTGAATTCCCGCCCTATGTTCATGGCCATGATGCGGGAACCGGACCCGGAAATGACAAGGCTTCTGATATACGTCAGGTCCATTTCGGTTTTAAGGGCCTCGGCGGTATTCCGCACATTCTCGTTGAGGTAACGGCTCTGAAAGGCCGCCGAATCGGAAGCCTGGTGAACAAGCTGGTCCATGCGTATGGTTCCCAGCTTGAGGCTGTGGGCGGCGACCATCTTGCCCCTGCGGAGCAGCATGATCTCGGTGGAACCGCCGCCAACTTCGAGTATCATGGAATTGGCCCGCCTGAACAGGGGCAGATCGTTTTTGAGGGCATAACGCACAGCCAGGTACATGAGCCTGGTTTCTTCTATACCCTCGATGATGTTTATCCTGAACCCTGTTTCGTGGTAGACCCGGTCGGCAAAAAGATCCCTGTTCCGCGCTGCCCTGAGCGCACTGGTCCCGATGACATGGACATCTTCCTGCGCCACGCCCCAGCCCCTGATAAGTTCCCGGTAATTCTGCAGCACCGAAAGACACTCAAGAACCGATTCCCTGGACACCATGCCCGAAGTAAACACGTCCCGCCCCAGAGACACGGGCTTGCCCGCCTGGTCCCTGATGCGCCAGGAGTCGGCGGGAACTTCCGAAGAAAGCCCCATCGAAACTTCCGCCACCAGCACTCGTATCCCGGTTGAGCCGATTTCTATGATTGCCGCAGGGTGGTTCTTCAAATTCATCCTTACAATTTATCAATCAGCATACTGCATTTACCTGACGGTATGGGCAGGGTCTTTTTCTTCTTTCCTAGTATGTTAATGGTAAAATAGTACAGTTTTTCGCTTTCCATGTGGATCTCCCAGCCCCTTCCGCTTTTATTGGAAAGAATCGTTATCATGTTTTTTTTGAGGGAAAGATTCTCCACCCCCATGATTTCGAGATTGGGGATAATCCAGTCTACGGTCTTTCGGGGAAGGGAAATAAACAGCCCGACGATGTTTTCGATGGTAAGGCAGATGGTAGAAAGGGCGTCGTAGGACAGATACTGGGCCCGGGGAAAGTCGGGGAGTTTTTTGGTCTTGCCGGCAGGGCCCTCCTTGAGGGGAAGATAGGCCTCCCACAGATTGCCCTTGTGATGATTGCCGTCAGGACTCATGGAATCAAGCATAAAGTAAAGATGCCTGATGGCAAAATCCCTTGCCAGATCCCAGCGCTGGTAACGTTCCAGCCCCTTGATGACCATAAAGGTCAGATGCGGAAAAACCGAACCCCGGTAGCCGTTCCCGTTTTCATCAAAAGACGGATCGCTCACCGACACGGACGGAAAGGGATGGGGGGCGCCAAAATAGCCGGGGTCCTGGAGCTTGTTGATAATACGCTCGGCTTTGTCGTCGTTGGAGATTTCCGCAAGAAGCGGCCAGTAACCTGCCAGGGTCTTTACCGGAAGCCGCTTTTCGTGCCGGTCAAGGTCGCAGTAAAAACCCTCGTCAGGGTCCCACATAAGGGAATTTATCCTTGTTTTAAGGGAAAAATACTGGCGCTTGTACTGAAAGCTCGCCTCTTTATCGTTGAGTATATCGGCCAGCGCCGACAGATACAGCACGTTAATCGCCATGACCGTATTAAAGTCCACCGGGTATACGGCCCTCTCCCTGGGCGCGTTGTCCATGCCCGTTGCCGAGAGCGGCACTTCGTAGAGCCCGTTGGACCGCTTAAAAAGACTGTCTATCCATTCGGTGTACCGGTGAAGAACAGGCAAAACCTCTTTGATGCGCTTTTTGTTTGCCGATTTATGGTACAGGTTGAATTCCGCCCAGGAAAAAAGCGGCAGGGCCAGCCCGTCGGGATTATCCTTGCTTACCTCTGGCAGCCCCGTGGCAATAGTATAGGCTGAACGTATGGCCCCGTTGGGCTCCTGTTTGCCGTAAAAAAAATCCAGGGTAGGATGGGCCTGATAAATACGGTTGGAATACACCAAAAAGAAGGAAGAAAACACCGCGTCGGTCTGGAGAACCACGGAACTGCCCGGATTGGCAAAGATTTTACCTTCCGGAGAACTCTTTTCGCCCCCGAAAGCCCAATAATCCTGTATCCATGCCCAGGTTTTATCGTAAATATCCACAAAATCCTGGTCATAAAAGTGGATTTTGGGAAAATCTCGTTTTGTCACGGCAGCTCCTTACCAATCCTGTTGAGAATAATCCATAAGAATCAAAAAGTCAAATTAAACTGGCGTCAATTTTAAAATTGGCCTGGTTTTGGGGCTTTTTTTGAAAAAATCAGCTCAAAAACCGCTTTTTTTCCTGAATTTAAGAACTCCGGACA
>JAIRTD010000272.1 GCA_031255115.1 Spirochaetaceae bacterium
TCTTCACCTTGTCCGTAAGTAAGTCCGAAGAAATCAAGTAAGGAAAGAAAAACTCGTTGCAAGCGCTCAGCAAACTTCTGCTACTTATTCGACTTTGTGGTTTTCTTCTTCAGTCTTCGGGTCCAAATTTTACCACCAAGGCGCGGAAGGCGAAAAAAGGAAGGAGAACCACTGGCCGCGCGGGCGGAAGCTTATTTGAACAGTACAAAGGCGGCGAGTACGCCGAGCAGGGCAAGAACGGTAAGTGCGTATACCCACCAGGGCAGGGCGCCTGAGGGTTTGGATTTGCGGGGGTGGCGGCCATTAGTATTGGCCGGGGCGTTTACGGGTTTTCCGCCTGGCGCGCTGTAGCCGCAGACCGGACAGCCCTGGTCAAAGAGGAATTCTTCGCCCGAAAAACCGCAGGAAGGGCAGAGTATGGACGAAAAAAATTTGCCGCATGCCGGGCATTGTTTGGCATCCCGTCCTACTTCGGCGCCGCAGTTCTCGCAGAAGAAACGGGTCTGCTTCATCCGGCGGCTTTGTTTTCGGCCGGGCCGGATTTTCCGGGACTGGATTCTGTTTTGGCGCCGGACGCGCTTTTATCGGCAGTACCGGCAGAGGCGCCTGTACCGGCGGCGGCATTGGCCGCGGTACCGCTTCCGGAGGGCGCGCTTTTGGGAGCATCTTTGGTTTTTGCGGCGGGCCCTTTCCGGTCGGTAACATAAAATCCCGAACCCTTAAAGATGACGCCGGTCCCGCCGTTGATGAGGCGGCGCAGTTCTTTGCCGCACTGGGGACAGATTTTAAGCGGTTCATCGCTCATGCTCTGAAAAACATCAAAGGTATGACCGCAGCTTTTACATTCATATCCATAGGTAGGCATACAAAACTTCCGTTATTCAGAATATACTGAGAACTGATCAAAAAGTAAAGTGATTTCTCCGGCCGTCATGGGTCCGGTAGTGATTATAAGCGTCGAACCTTCGAGGCGGCTCTGGTTGGCAAAAAATGCGCCCAGCGCCGCGAGGAAGGGATCTTCTGTTGGGCCGCCGGGAAAATAACGCCGCGCCAGGGAGAGTATGGACTGAACCGAGCGGGCATGGCTTGGCGCCGGTGTTTCGATGTAGAAACGGCCCTGGTAACGCGCCTCGTTTTGGCTTTCATCAGGCGGGTTCCGGCCCGAATTGCCGGCCGGGTCAGGGGGAGCGGGATACAGGCCGAAAACCAAAGTTTCGACGGGGAACTGTATGGGGAGACCCAGGCTGCCCATAAAAGCGCCGACGCGTTCTCCGGCGTTCCTCACCGTCCCCGAAAGCACCGCTCCGGCTTCGAGGCTTGTCCAGCGGGAAGAAGGTTCGAGGGGGGCTTCGGTAAAAAAGGGGTCGCCGTCGGAAACCAGGGCATAGTCTTTTCTTATGAGAACCGAAAGTCCCGCGCTCTGGTTGCGCCAGTAGGAATTACCGGTTTCTGACTTTGCCTTTTTCCAGGCCCTGCTGAAGAAAAAGGAGATGGAACTCCGCAGCGAGGGGTATTTGCCGCTGCCCCAGGCCATATAGCGGCGTCCGCTCTCGCCCGGATATATGGCGGCTACGGCCACGGAGGTCCTGCCCAGAATAGCCTCATTTGAAGCGCCGCTCATGCCGCCAAATTCCATGAGTTCCAATAGCGGTTTTGCCCTTTCTACATCGGCATAGATGTACAGAGCGGCTCCCCCGGGCAGAACGGAAAACACATTGCGTTCACGCAAGGCATCAGGCCCGCTGAGCTTTGGCCCTGACGCGCAGGACGCGAAGAAAAAAACCAAAAGCAGCGCGCCTGAAAGCCGCGCCGGTGATAAAAAGGCGGAGTGTCCAAAGCTCTTAAAAAATGAAGGGCAAAGCGCTTTGCGTCCTGCCTTTACGCTTATATAGTCTGTTTTCATTTTTGATTCCTTTTATCAGCCCTGTTTGACAACCAGGCGGCTTGTTATACTCCATAAATTTGAGTTTGTCAGGTGTGGAATTAGTTAATTCCTTACCTGACAAACACTTAAAATCGGAATTCTCTGACAATTTCAAATTGTCAGAGAATAAACCAGCCCACCGGTAATTTTGAAAAAGCCGCAGGCCTCTAGGCTTTTTGCAGCGCGGCAAGCCAGTTTTCGTCTCCGGCTTCGATTTCCGTCATATCGCCGGTTTTTTCCCATAGCACCTGGGAAGCAAGGGTTTCCGAGGCCACATAGCCTGCAAAACTCTCCCAGGCGGCCTTGAGTTTTTCGGACCCGAAAAGCGAAAGGACTATACGGTCGGTAACGTCGAGGTTCTTTTCTTTGCGGAGATTCTGCACTCCCCGTATGAGGTCCCGCACGTCGCCTTCTCTGGCAAGTTCCTCGCTCACTTCGGTATCAAGACCCACGGTCAGGGTGTTTTCGTTAAGAACCTTGAGCCTGGCTTTTTCTATGCGCCTGATGTCCAGTTTGGAGGCGTCTATCTCGACGGTCCGCCCCGATGCCTCAATGGCCAGCACGGCGCCGTCCAGAAGGCCCTGGATTTCGTTCTGGCTGAGTTCCTCGATGCGCGCCGCTATGGCCTTCATATCCTTGCCCAGTTCCTTGCCAAGGACGCGGAAGTTGGCCTTGGCCTGGTATTCTACCAGGTCTTCTTCGTTATCACGGAATACCACGTTCTTTACGTTGAGTTCTTCCCTGATGATGTCTTCCATCTCAAGGAGCACTTTCTTTTCTTCCGCGTCGCGGGTAACGAGTTCGACGCATTTGAGGGGCTGGCGTACTTTGATATTGTACTGGGAACGGAGGGCCCGGCCCATGGACACGGCGCGCTGCACCGCCGCCATTTTGAATTCAAGTTCCCGGTTCCGTCTTTCTTCGTGGTATACGGGAAAATCCTGGAGGTGTACCGATTCGCATTCGTCTTCGTTCCGGAGATTGCCCCATATTGCTTCGGTGATAAAGGGCATGACCGGGCAGGCGACTGTTATCAGGGTTTTCAGCGCCGAATAAAGCGTACCGTAGGCTTCGGTCTTGTCGGCGTCATTCCCGCTTTTCCAGAAGCGGCGGCGGGAACGGCGTATATACCAGTTGTTGAGCAGATCGATGAATTCCACGATGGGGTCCACTGCCCGTGAAAGGTCATAGGCGTCCATGGCGGAACAGATTTTTTCTACCAGGGTTTCGGCCACGGAAAGTATCCACTGGTCAAGGGGATTGGACGGGTTTTTTGGAGGCCCCGAAGGGTTTATCTTGTCTATGTTGGCGTAGGTTACAAAGAAACTATAGGCGTTCCACAGGGGTATGATGATGCTCTTCATCACTTCCCT
>JAIRTD010000307.1 GCA_031255115.1 Spirochaetaceae bacterium
GCAGATATCCGACTATATCGCCCTGCTCATTATGGAACTGGCCCTTGTCGTGGAACACCGGAATATACGGAAAGAAGCGTCGATTGTCAAATTCGGCGTCAACCCGGACCTGGACGACGGAGAAATAGACAGCCTTATTCAGTCCCTGAAGGCCAAAAACAACCTGGTCAGCATAGCCTGGAAGATGGGGGGCAACAGTTCTTCCATAGGTACTGAACGCAAGCTTCAGGTAGTGCTCTATGACCGGAATATAGGATCAAAGGAGTTTAGAAACGATTTTGACGCGATAAAGTCCGTGGATGTTAAAAAGCGGAGCATATACAGTTTTTATCGCGAGCAGGATGACGGAAAAGCAGGCGCTGATTTGGGGTTCTACTATATCTCCTATCTTGAAGAAGCCTGCGAGCGGGTAGACATCAAATTCGAATATCTGGTAAACCAGATACCGGATACGGATATTACCATGATAACGCTTTCTTTTATTCTGTAGGCGGCGCGCTATGCAAATACAAGTTTTTTTAAAGTGTCTGAAAAAAGCCCTTCTTTTCTCTCTTGTGTTGTTGTTTTTGTCCTGTTCACAGGCTGAACCAAAAATAATCCGGGCGGTGATAAGCCTGGTGTATTACGAGGGCCAGACAGGAGTGCAGGAATCATATTCCTTCTTTGTGCTTCCCGAAGACGACGACGGCATCAAGGACCTTGATACGCTCTACCTGTTCCATGACAAGGAAGAACTGGTGTGGAAGCTCAACTCCGACGACTGGATAAGCGAGGATGTAGACGGAAAGGCCTGGATAGGAAGCCGCAGTATATGTATGAGCGACGCCCCGCTTCCCCGCGGGCAGTTCAGGGCGGTGCTGGAGGACAAGAGCGGAAGCCGGGGCGAAAGAATCTTTGCCTTTGACGGACCCGCCCCCCGTCCTTTTCCGGTATTTACCATAAGCGGCGGGCAGTACCACATAGAGTCCCTATATCCGGCGCACTTTCTGCTCTGGTATGATGAAAGCGGAGAGAACCTCGGTTCGTCGGCCCTTGGTTCCCTTGACGGAAACATCAGGGAGCTTGCCCCGCCGGACAGCAGGAGCGCCGCCCTCTGGGCCGAGGATCCTGAACAGTACAGCTCGGCTTTGAGCCTGGCCCTTCCTCTGGATTAGGAACATGCATACGACGAACAGGAGCTATGTACTCAGGGCGGGACGCATGACCGGCGCCCAGAGGCGTTCTTACGAAGCGCTTTCTGACAGGTGGATAGTTCCCTTTGTTCCGGGAACGGCCCTCGCAGAGGAAGCTGTTTTTGCCCGCCGGGACCGGCCCCTCTGCGTGGAAATAGGTTTTGGCATGGGCATAGCCACCGCCCTTATCGCCGAACAAAATCCCCAAATCAATTACCTGGGCATAGAAGTCCACCGGCCGGGCATAGGCCGTCTGCTCTGGGAAATAGAAAAGCGCGGCCTTTCCAATATCAGGATTATCGAAGGGGACGCCGTGGATGTTCTTGACGCCATGGATTTTAAAGCGGACAGCTTTCATATCTTTTTCCCCGACCCCTGGCCCAAGAAACGCCACCATAAGCGGCGGCTCATACAAAGGCCCTTTATCTCGCTCCTTGAGCGGCGTCTAAAAAAAGGCGGGTATATATACATGGTTACTGACTGGGAAGACTACGGCCATAAGGCCCTTGAGGAATTTTCCGCAACGCCGGGGCTTAAAAATCGCTGCGCTGACGGAGGCTTTGCCCCGGCGCAGCGCTGGCGGCCCGAAACGAAATTTGAGAAAAAGGGTATAGCAAAAAATCACCAGATATGGGAACTTATGTTTGAACGGGAGTAGGTATGGCAAAAACAAAAGACCCCGGAGAAAACAAAACGCGTATAGCGGCTCTGGAAAGACTTATCAAGGGCTATCAGGATTCCTATTACAACGGCGAAGGCGAAATTCCCGACCAGGAATTCGACCTCTTGTGGGACGAATTAAAACGCCTCAATCCCGAAAGCCCTGTTCTTGTTGGGCTGGGCGCTGACCGCGCCGACGGCTTTCCAAAGGCAAGGCATCTTATCCCCATGGGAAGCCAGGAAAAGGCCGCCAATCCCGAAGAGTTTCGCGCCTGGGCGCAGAAGATGCGGATAGCTTCTTATGCGGTGCAGTACAAACTTGACGGGGCGAGCCTTGAGCTTCAATATGAAAAAGGAAAACTCGTCCGCGCCATAACCCGTGGAGACGGCGTTACCGGCGACGATATTACGCCTAACGCGCTGAAAATGGGCGGGGTTAAAGAAAGCCTCGCCCCCGGCAAAGGCCCCGCCTTTTCGGGCGGCGTCCGCGGCGAAGTGCTTATGACCCACAGGGTCTGGCGGGAAAAATATCCTGACAAGGCAAACTGCCGCAACGCTGCAAACGGCCTGATGCGGCGCAAAGACGGCGAGGGCTGCGAGGACCTTGTCTTTGTCTCCTACGACGTGTCGGTCCCTGACGACGACGGTTTTTTTAACGATGAATTTGAAAAGATAGCCTGGCTTAAAGAACGGGGTTTTGAAACCAGCGAGACAAAAGAATTCTCCGATATCGAAGAAATTATAAATTACCGTCAACATATAAGCGAGCGCCGTAATGACCTCGAAGTGGATATTGACGGCCTTGTTGTCAAGGACCGGCTTACCGATATGGCCGATCTCCGCAGGACCAGGCCGGAACGCCAGATAGCCTTTAAGTTCGAGCTTGAAAGCGCGGTCAGCGTACTTCGGGAGCTTGAATGGAGCTGTTCGGGCGTAACCTATACCCCCATAGGAATCATTGATCCGGTACGGCTGGCGGGAACCACGGTCCAGCGGGCCAACCTCAATAACCCCGATATGATACGGGCCCTGGGCCTTGAGATAGGGAGCGCCGTACTGGTGGTAAAGCGGGGAGAAATCATTCCCAAGATAGAAGGCCTTGCCCCCGCCGCCCTGGTTCCCGAAGAAATCGCCGCCCTGGAAAAGCGGCCCATCACGTACCCTGAAACCTGCGAAACCTGCGGTTCGGCCCTTGAGGATTCAGGGACCAGACTCTTTTGCCCCAATCCCGCCTGTTCCAAACGACTGCACCACCGCATAGAAAAATGGGCGTCGGTTCTGGATATACGGGACCTGGGGGTAAAACTTATCGAACAGCTCTATGTTAAAGGCAAGGTCCGTAATGTGTCGGAACTCTACACCCTTACCAGGGAAGAACTTGAATCCTTTGACCGCATGGGAGAAAAGGCGGCGGCCAAGGTTATACGCCATATCAGAACGCCGGGAACCCTGTCCCTGGCTGCCTTTGTGGCCGGCTACGACCTGGAAGGCGTGGGCGAACTGGTGATGGAAAAGGTGGCGTCAGGCGGTTTTGACACCCTGGAAAAACTCCGCGCCGCCACTGTGGACGAACTTTCGGCGGTCTACGGCCTGGGTGAAATTACCGCCAAAACCATAGTGGAAGGCCTCGCGGAAGTACGGGAGGACATGGACAAGCTCCTTGCCGGAGGTATCATTTCCATAGCGGCGCCTGCCCTGGAGCAGCCCCTGCGGGGCTATTCGTTCTGCTTTACCGGCGAACTTTCCACGATGAAGCGGAGCGCCGCGGAAGAAAAGGTCAAGGCCCTGGGGGCTCTGGCAAAGTCATCGGTGGGAAAGGACCTTTCGTTCCTCGTTACCAACGACCCCCTTTCCCTCTCGGCGAAAAACAAAAAGGCGCAGGAGCTGGGCATACCCGTACTGGACGAAAAAGCCTTCCTCGCCATTCTGGAAGACCCCCGGAGCGTAGATTCCCGGGCGGAGAAAAAGGGCTAGGCTGTGGCGCAGAAGCGGAAATTATTTACCGGGTTTCATTGGTTTGTACTTGCCCTTGCCCTGCTCATATTTCTCGGCTGCCTTGTTCTGGGCCTCTTGCTTAAAAACCAGAAGGCCCGCGTCAAGAGCCTCGAAGAACGCCTTTCCGTCCTGACCGAAACAACGAGGCCCGTCAAATTCATGCTGCTCTCCCGGTCAAACGGAACCATAACGGCCCGCTTCCGTTTTTACGATACCACGGGAAAGGAACTGGCTGTTTTTGAGCAAAGCTGGCCCGGCGAAGAACTCATCCTTGATTCGGTAATCATTCCCGCGGGAAAGCGCTTTCTCGCGTTCCCCTGCCGTTTTTTTACCGACGCTGTCGCGCCAAAAAACGGAACGGCAATTTTCGATTTTTATGACCGGGACGGGTTTCCCGCCATTTATGACGGACCTTCCCTTGACGCGGCCGCGCGCCGGGACCTCGTGGATTTTTTTGCCCTTGCCAGGGCCGCCGCGGATTATTCTGGCGATACGTCGTCCGGGACAAACCCCGGGGAAGGTGTATCCGGCGGGCGCGTTTCGCCTGACGATGCGGGCGTATACGGGAACGCCGTTCACGACCTAAAGGAACTTGCCCGTTTTGAGTCGGGCGTCGTGTACGCCCTTGAATTCCACCGTTCCGGAGCTGTAGAAATCCGGGAGGACTAGGCTTCTCCAAAAATTCGATTAGAAGGACCAGGTGATGGAAAATCAGACATGGGTTATTACGGCAATCAAGACTGTCTCCCGGCTTTTGCACGCCGTCTTTGCGAGTCCTCCGGGCCTCATACTGCTCTTTACCGTGATCTTGCTGCTCCTCCTCATCTGGCTTTCCCTGGCCGTGAGGCGTCATGCGCTTCTCGTTAAAGCGGCTGGCAGGCGCTTTAACGCCCGGGCCGCCTTTTCCGCCTGTCTTGAGGCCCTCTTCGCTCTTGCCGGAAGGATAGTGGTTCATCTTCCGGTTCTCATCCTCAGCGCCCTGGTTTTTCTCAGCATAGCCGGCCTTGGAAGCGCCATAACCGGCATAGAAGAAGCCCGCGCCGCGTCCCGGCGTATCAGCGAATTAAGCCGGGTCATCCGCAATCTCGAAAGAAGCGCCAAAGTCGCCGACGTGGAAGTACTCTCGTACAGAAACGGCGTTACCAGCCTGGCCCTGGATTTTTACGACCCTTCCTTTGGAGAAGAAGCCGTTGAGCGCAGGGAACTTTCGATGGCCGGAAGGGACATATACGTAGACGCCATGATTTTGAATTTTGACTATTCTGAAATCGGAGAAGGCAGACGGATCAACCTGGCCATACCCTACAGACTGTTCAGCGAGGCCCTTTCCCAGGCCGAAGGAATCCCTCTGGGCGCCAATGATATTTTAGGCGTCCCCTATATTTTTAACCGTTCCGATACGGATATTTACGGCCTGGCGCCGGACATATACCGGAAGCGGCTCATGGAATTCGTCGAACTGATCAGGGACGAAAAGGCCGCCAGGGAAGAAGGCATAGTGCGCTCCGTGTACGGCAGCGCGGTCCACCGCCGCACAGCCCCCGGCGACAAATTCGAAATACGAGTCGAGCAGACCGGCGGCCTTACCCTGCGGGAAAAACGGGCCTTTTAAGCGCCTCTTGACCGAAGCCTGACTTGTCCATAGGGCCCCGGCAGATCCATTGCGGTTTTGCGCAAAAGAGGATATAGTGTATATATGAGACAATTTGTTCTCATTTTTATACTGTCCTTTTTCGCGGGCTTTCCGGGTCCAGGGGCACAGACATCCAGACCGGTGGTACGTATCAAGCCCTTTTCTGTTCAGGGACTGGGCGCCGAAGAAGCAAAAACCATCGAATCACTGATTCATTCTTATCTTTTTGACCTGGGCGACCGTTTTATTGATTTTGAACTGGAAGATGCTTCCGGGGCCATACGCCGTCTTTCCCTGTCTCCCGGCGGGACCTCCTCCGCCGAGGGGCCTGATTTTGTCATTGCCGGCAGTCTCGCGCTTCAGAACGAAAACCACACGCTGACCCTTGAACTGTCCAATGTCCATACCGGCCAGAGCATACAGTTTACCTCGACCCATAAAACCACCAGCGAACTGGCCCTCAATACCCGTTCCCTGGTGCAGCTTGCCATGGATTCATCCCGGTCCGGGGAAAGCGAAGAAAGGGTAGAAGCTGAAAATTCCGAGCCTTTAAGCGAAAATCTGATACTGGGCAGGTGGCGCGGCGACGCGGGCATAGAAATGATACGTCTCCAGGGCGGAGGCAGGGGCCTGGCTATCTTTTCGTCAGGCGCCCAGATGAATCTACGCTATGAAATACGGGACAATACCCTGTATGTTGTCCAGAGTTCCCCCAATGCCGAACGGTACTATCATCCTGTCCCTTACGGCATAGCCAGGCAGCTTGTTACTCTGGCCGAACCCATGAGCTGGGAATTCAGGCTTTTCGGCAATGGAACCGTTCTCAGGGGCCAAAAAACCGCCACGGCGGTAGAATATTCGGGGGACACCATTACAAATTTGTATCAGGAACGCGCCCGTCCCGCCGAATGGACAAAAATCCGCTAATATTCTGTACAGATTGAATGAAACCCGCGGCAGCTAACGCAGTTTTCCCTTGAATTCCCGCTGGATTTCCCGGTTGATGTCCCGTTCCCGTATATCCGCCCGTTTGTCGTAGTTTTTTTTGCCCTTGCAGA
>JAIRTD010000120.1 GCA_031255115.1 Spirochaetaceae bacterium
AGCGCCTACCTCATGAAGCCTGACAGCGGCAAAGGAATCAGGGCGCGGCGAACCCACGGCGTTTTCCGCGGGGCCCTTGTTAAAGACCCTGTAGGCGTCAGCCTCAGCGCCGAAGGCGCGTCGGATTTTAATCTCGTACAGGCCCTTGATACCGCCGACAGCCAGGGGAGACTTGAGTTTCCCTTCCGCTTCGGCCGTTTTCAGGGAAGCGCCGCCTTGCGCCGTTCCTTTTACCGGGGGCTTGATTATACCGGCCAAAACCCTGAGGGCCTTGCCGTACAGGACGACCTCGCCAATTTCGCCGACAGCCTCTCTGTCTCCGCGCCGCTCTGGGCTTCCCTTCCCTTTTATTCCCTTTACGACGACAGCCAGCGGGAAAAGATGGCCGAACTTGCCCCGTCCCGCTCCGGCTATGCCTTTAACGCAGGCCGTTTTAGCGACCAGGTTTCCTTTACCCTCCGCCTTCCCGGAAAGGGAAACGCCTGGGACCTGCTCAGCCCCCAGAGCTTTCACGCCGGGGTAGAACGCATACTCTATCAAAAACTCGACACCCTGGAAGACGCGCTCCGCTATTCAGGCGGCGTCGCTTTTCAGGCGCTGAATGTTTTTGGGGCCTTTGGTTCAAACCCGGTCTTTTCGGTTTATCAGAGCGACGAATATTCCCATTCACTGGAAGCGGCCATAAGCCTTAACCGGGGGGAAGAACCGAGCTGGAGGGCCCAGGCGGGGCAGCGCGCGGGCTTTTACGGATTTCAGGGCGGGGTACTGAGTTTGCTAAATACCTTTAACGCCGGGTCGGGGTTCTGGTCGGACAGTCTCAGCGTGGAATGGACCGCGCCGGTACAAAAAAGCCTGCTTGCGACATGGTATGACGCTTTTATGGGCCGCATGGAAGACAGCGAACACTGGAGCTACCTGCGGGAACTGGCCAGGACCGACTACGAAAGGCTCCGCAAGGAAAGCCTCGAAATGTCCCTTGAGCATGGCGAAGAAACTACAAAGCTTTCCTTCACCGTGGGCCATGAATCCATAATACGCATCGTGGGCAGCCTGAATCTTTCGCTGTTCGGAAGGCTCAACCACAGCTACGACTCGAACACCGAAATACTCTCATTCATTGGTACTTTCGGCACTACGCTCCACGTCATGTTCTGATCTTTCCTCAACGCTTTCTTCGGCGGAGCTTTCCGCTGGACGTTCCGAACGGGAGCGTATCATGGTCTGTATGCTTTCCTTCTGGGAAGTCGTAATAAGGCTGTCTTCAAGCAGGGCGTTAAATTTATCCTCGGCCTTGTACCCTTCGTCGAGCAGGGCCCTAAGCCCCGTAAGGCCCTCGTCCGACTGGCTGTCGGCGATGAGGAGAAGTCTTGAACGGGCAAAGCGCACATCAAGGCGGCTGAGGCTTGTTCCCGGATCGCCTGATGCGGAGGAAAGTATGTCGTCGTACTGTTCGAGGGCCCTGGCGTACAGTTCGGCTTTTTCTAGGGAAAGGGCGTACTCGTACCGGACAAGGGGATCGTTATGGTCGGCAAGATAAGAGGCATAGGTATCCACCGCCTCGACCTTGCCCTGGGCCCGCTGCACCCTTGCGTAGAGGAGGAGGAGATCGGGATTTTCGAGGAGGGCAAAGGAGTATTTGAGTATCTCCGTTTCTGCCTCATCGGCCTTTCCCGTGGCAAGAAGCACCAGGGCGTAGTTATACCCGTCGTCGGCGTCAGGCGGAACCAGGGAGAGGATTTTTTCGTAATGCGCAAGGGCCTTTTCCATATCGCCGTTTCGTATACTGGCATAGGCGGCGGCCTTGAGGGTAGTTACATTGGAAGGGTCCCGTCTAAGGAGGCTTTCAAAAATTTCAGCGGCTTCCGCATAACGCCCTGTCTCAAAGGCCACGCGCCCGAGGTTGTACCGCGCGGCGTTGCGGGTCTTGTCAAAGGCCTCGGCCCGCTCAAACCACTTTTCGGCTTCGTCGTATTTACCCAGGTCCATATAGGCCACGCCCAGGGAATAGTATTCTTCGGGGCTGACCGCCCCGCCGGAAGCGCAGGCAGCGGCGGAAAAAACAAGCGCAAGGAGCGCTCCGCCCCAGCGGCTTTTAGCGGGGAGCTTTTTCATGCAGGGACCTGATGACCGTTCTTTCAATCTCGCGAAGCTGGGCCCGGTAGAGCGTTGCTATGGCGGAACCGTAATCGGCGATAAGCTGAATAATGTCTCTGGGATAATCCTGGAGGTCAACGCCGTTAAGCCGGTCTCCGGCGTCGCCAAGGCCCGGCAGTATATAGGCGGCGCCGTTAAGCACCGGGTCCATCCACAGGGTATACACCACGCTGTTTTCAAGGGCCCTGACCGTCCTCAACGCGCCCTTGATGGCCGAGATAACATTAAAGAACTGAATCGATTTTGGCTTTATTCCCCTGCCGAGCAGATACTTCACTATGGTAACAAGACTCCCGCCGGTGGCGTTCATGGGGTCAGCAAAGACGAGGTCCTTGCCGTCAAGACTTTCAAGATCAAAGTACGAACCTTCCAGGTTCAGTATGTATTCCATGTTGTTTTCGTGTTTGGTATCGTCCCGTTTTATTTTGAAGAGGGCGAAGGGCGTGGTATAACCCCTGGAAGAATATTCCTGTATTTCCTTTGACATGATCATTGATGGCAAAAGGGCGCCCCTGAGCATGACGCACATCACGGTGTTTTCTATTTTGGCGTCTATATTGGTGATCTTGTGAACCGCGTAGTTCTGCACCGGAACAGTAACCGGCGTTTTTACGATGAGGTAATTCTTGCTGGAACCGGTGGTTCCCCCATAGGCCAGCTTAAAGAGCATCTCATAGGCCCGCTGGATATAGTAGACGAATTCCTGGTTCTCGGTACGAAAGTCCCTGAGCTTGGCTATAACCCTGGAAGCCTCCGGATGACTTTCCTGGGGAGTCATAAAGGAATACACATGTATGTTCTTTTCGCCGCTGCATATATCCTGCATGAGATTCCCCATCTTGTTGTAATGGCCGACAAGCTCGTTCTCAAGACGCCGCTTGTCTTCGTCCGACCTGGCCGTAGTGAGGCTGTTAAACGAAACCATGGCCCCCTGGTAGAGTTCATCAAGCAGGGCAAGATTCTCCTTGTCCTTTCCGGTAAGATACCCGTCCAAATCCGCCGCTTTAAGTATAAGTTTGTCCATCTAAGGCCGCCTTTCCCGTAATGGTTCCATATAGGGACTCGAAAGCTGCGCTTCCGCGCGGATACGCCATTCCCCGGCCTCTGAACGGCCCCTGAGAAGGCCCCACAGTTCCCTGGCGGGCCTGAGTTTGCCGTCGCCGTACAGGGCGCTGCCAAGGTAATAGACCATCCTGTAAAAATCAGAATCGGCCATATAGGAAACCAGTTCGCTTCGTTTTCCGGCATCGTCTATAAGACTCGCCGCGCCTGAAACGCTGTACCCGTATTCCCTGCGGGCAAGTTCCTCGGCGATAAGGGTGCTCTGAATCAAAAAAGAAAAGAGAAGCTGCTCCGCGGCGTTGCCGTACCTGCCTGAATCGTAGTAATAAAAGCCCAGTATCCTGTGGGCTCTTTCGGCGGCGCTGTTGTTGTACCGGTACATGGAAAGAAAGCGGTCAAGACCGTCGTTTTCCAGGGTCCTTGTCATGGCCCGCCGCATAAAGGAATCGGAGTCCTGTATCCAGAGAGTGTCCTGTTCGAGTATATCGCCGTA
>JAIRTD010000046.1 GCA_031255115.1 Spirochaetaceae bacterium
GAACATATCCTCATGTGGACTTCTTTTGCCCCGGCCCTGCGCAGTATGCTTACAAGCCTTCGGCTCGTGGTTCCCCGCACTATGGAATCGTCAATGATCACCACCCGTTTGCCCCTGACTTCACTTTGTATCACATTGTGTTTGACCGAAACGGTTTTTTCCCGCATATCCTGATTGGGGGCGATAAAGGTCCTCCCCACATAACGGCTTTTGACTATGCCAAGACCATAGGGCGTCCTGGTCGCCCTGCCGTAACCTATGGCCGCGGGGATTCCCGAATCAGGGACTCCGATGACAAGGTCGGCGGCAACGGCAGACTCGCGGGCGAGAATTTCTCCCGCCCTGATACGGGATTCATATACATCAACGTCGTCTATGACGCTGTCAGGCCGGGCAAAGTAAATGTACTCAAAAGAACAGACCGCCCGCCGTGTTTTTTCGCTGAACGAAAACGAAAGAACCTGCTCGCTGCTTATGATGACTACTTCGCCGGGTTCTATGTCCCGGACAAATTCCCCTCCCACGGCGTCTATGGCGCAGGACTCTGAGGCAAGTATCCAGCCTTCTTTTATTTTTCCCAGACACAGGGGCCGTATGCCGTTGGGATCCCTTGCCCCGATAAGGGCGCTGTCGGTAAGCACGGCCAGGGCATAGGAACCCTTGATGAATTTGATGGTGTCGGTGAGGGCCCTTTCCAGGCCTTTTTTGTAGTTTTTGGCGATAAGATTGACGATGACTTCGCTGTCGCTGGAGGAACTAAAGCCTACACCGGCGTCTTCGAGCAGTTCCCGGACCACGTCGGCATTGGTAAGCGTTCCGTTATGTGCAACGGCTATGCCGCCCTGCTTAAAACGGTTTACAAAGGGCTGGGCGTTTTCTATGGAGCTTGAACCTGCTGTGGAATAACGCACATGGCCTATGGCGGCTGATCCTTCAAGCTGTTCCATCGCCTCATGGCAGTACACCTCATCCATAAGGCCCATGCCCTTTCGGACTTCGACCGTATTGTTTTTTGCCACGGCTATACCGGCGCTTTCCTGGCCCCGGTGCTGGAGGGAAAGAAGGCCGTAGTACACCAGAGGAACCACGTTCTGTTTTTCGCTGTTCGAGAAAACGCCGAAAACTCCACATTCTTCATGCAGCTTGTCATCCGGACAGGCCGCATGGTTTGGATGTTCTCCGGTTATGACCGCGTCCACCTTCGCTCCCTCAGCCTTCGTTGCTCAGTCTGTTGAGAATTTCGATATACGCTTCTTTGACATTGCCTAAATCGCGGCGGAAGCGGTCCTTGTCAAGTTTTTCGTTGGTCTTGGCATCCCAGAAGCGGCAGGTGTCCGGGGAAATCTCGTCAGCCAGCACCAGCTCGCCCTGTGGGGTTCTGCCGAATTCAAGTTTAAAGTCGATGAGCCTTATACCCCGTTTAAGGAAGAAAGCAGAGAGAATTTCGTTTATTTTGAAGGTGAGGGTTTTGATTTGTTCGATTTCTTCAAAAGTTGAAGCTCCGATGGCAACCGCGTGATAGTCGTTGATAAGCGGATCGCCCAAAGCGTCATCCTTATAGGAAAGCTCAAAGACCGTGGTTTTAAGTTCCGCTCCTTCGGCAAGGCCGAGACGTTTGGCCATTGAACCTGCCGCGACATTGCGGACTATGACTTCCAGCGGAATTATGCGCACCCTGGAACAAACCATGTCCCGGTCATTGAGACGGCCCGCGAAATGGGTTGGTATGCCTGACTGGGCGAGAAGCTCAAAAAGGCCGGAGGCGATCTTGTTGTTCAGTACACCCTTGTCTTCAATCTGTCCCTTCTTTTCGCCGTTAAAGGCAGTGGCGTCGTCCTTATAGTGGATGATTACAAGATCAGGATCGTTTGTGGCGTACACCTTCTTCGCCTTGCCCTCATAAAGCTCCCCGCCCTGTTTGATGGATCCAGCGGTGAATGTCCTGCTCATAATTCGATACCTCCAGTATCACGGGCAAAATCGGCCTTCATTTTTTTTCTGAATTCCGCAAGCGCCTTTTTTAGTTCAGGGTATTTAATAGAAAGAATTTCGCAGGCCATATAAGCGGCGTTGGCGGCGTTGTCTACTCCGACAGCGGCAACCGGTATGGGTTTGGGCATCTGGACTATGGAGAGAAGGGCGTCCATGCCGCCCAGGCTTCCGCTGTTTATGGGAACCCCTATAACCGGAATGAGGGTAAGACTTGCGATAAGTCCCGGAAGATGGGCCGCAAGCCCCGCCCCGGCTATGATCACCTCAGTCCCCTGGGCCTCAAGCTCCGCCACGGTTTCTTTAAGCAGTTCGGGAACCCGGTGCGCAGAGAGCACATGGGCCGTATAGGCCACCCCGAAATCCGCAAACACAGCGGCGGCTTTCTTCATTATAGTTGAATCAGATTTTGAACCGTAGATAATAGCGGCTTTCATGGTCCCCCCCGTCCGCACAGGCCCAATGTTTCCTGCACCTCTAAGCTATCACAGGAGGGGAGGGGAAGGCAAGGGTCTTAGGGTATCCCGCTCTCGCAGGGCACCTTAACCTGGCATTTTCCGCAGCCGTAATGAGGGGTGTTTTTTAGTTTGGTACCGTCCAGAAATTCGGAACAGGGCGGATGGCGCTTGCCTTCTTCGAGGCTGATCGCCTTAACCGGACAATTTACCGCGCAGGCGCCGCAGTGTATGCAGTAATCATAAACACCGGTATAGGGCCGGACACTTGGTTCAAAATACGCCTGGGTGATGACGCTGCCAAAACGACCGGCCATGCCCGCCCTGGTAATGATACCCCTGGAAAGACCGAATGTCCCCAGGCCGGAAGCATACGCGGCATGCCGTTCCGACCAGTTGGAACTGTAGTACGCCTGATTGCTTTTATCCAGGATTTTATCCGAGACTTTGGGATTCCATCCCAGAAAACGGCTGTCCAGCGCCGGAGTAAGCGCTTCGTATCCTTCGCTTTGCAAAATTTCTTCTATATATTTACAGGTATCCAGAATCAAGGACTGCCCCTCAATTCTTCCGTGGAGCCAGGCTTCGGAAGGCCGCTTCATGTCCCGCCTGTTGGCCGAGCGTACCGCTTCGGTAAGGGGAAAGAAAATTGAAATGACTGTTTTTGCCTGGGGGAGCCACTCACCGGGCAGGAGCAGATGGGGCCCCACCACGCCTGGCTTTTTAAGTTCCTGAAAGTAGCTGTCCCCGGCCCCGGCAAACCCGATAAGCGGCCGGTCAAAAAGCCGAAGCCCGGCTAAATCCGGGGAGAGGGCCTGTTCCTGTGTAATAACATTACCCCCGGCCCGGTTCACATAGGAGGCTATTGCCTGGGCAAGCAGGGCTGCGGTCATAGCTGGTATTATATCACTATAAAAATTGCGAATAAAGACATTTAAGTTTAATTCTCGCTTCTGCCGTTGTAAATCTCCAGTTGATTTTATGAACGGCCTATTACGGTTTTTGTACCGTGCGATTGTTTTTTCTTCATGGTATTGATGTCCGGAACCCTTTTTGAAAGTCCATGATTTGTCAAAATATATATTTTCAATATTTAGTATCTTTCCGCAAATTCGGTCCATGATTTTTGGCACAGACCATGGATGCCAATTCAATGCATGTTTTTCTTGCCCCAGCCGTCAGGGGCCTCTATAATAGGTCAAATCTAAGGTCAATGCCCTTAAAATAAAGGAGAAAAACATGAAGCAAGCAGTACAAAGAGTGGGGCGGTCTCTTTCCGCCATGGTCATGCCCAATCTGGGGGCGTTTATTGCCTGGGGGCTT
>JAIRTD010000055.1 GCA_031255115.1 Spirochaetaceae bacterium
GATGAGTCCGGTGAATTTGTCTTTAGGGTTACCCAGGGCAGCGCTGTTCTTGACGATTCTGGCGGGACGGCAAAAACCTTTCTGGCTGGAGAAGGCTCCGCCCCGACGCCTGTAGTAACGGCCGCTCCTCCGGGCCCCAGGCTTATTCTGCCCGCCGACGGGGAGGCGTTCCCCGATGATTTCCGGGAAATCAGCTTCCGCTGGGTTATGGATGATGATGAACGCATTGCCCTCTATGTTCTTGAACTTGCGGATAATCCAGGCATGGAAAACGCCGCGATAAAGAGGCGGGTCAGCGGAAAACGCATCGTTCTTCCCCCGCCGGACAAGGGGCTTTGGTACTGGCGGGTAACGCCGGTATATATGGAAAGTACCGCCTCCGCGCCCTCGCTAACGGCCGCTTTTAGTATCGGGCAGACGAGTCCCGCTTTTGGCGCGGAACTTGCCGCTATTCAGTCTCAAGCAAGCGGTTCAGGCCAGGACCTGGCCGGGCAAAGCGCCGCGGAGGCCGCGGCCCAACAATCGGCCGCCGCAGCGCAACAGGCCGCCCTTGACGCGCAAGCCGCCGCCGCCCAGGCCGCTCTTGCCGCGCAACAAGCCGCCGCGGCCCGGCAAGCCGCCGCCGCCCAACAGGCCGCTCTTGATGCGCAGCAAGCCGCCGCCGCCCGGCAAGCCGCTCTTGATGCGCAAGCTGCCGCGGCCCGGCAAACCGCCGCCGCACAGCAAGCCGCTCTTGCCGCGCAACAGGCCGCCGCTGCCCGGCAAGCCGCACTTGAGGCGCAAGCCGCCGCGGAAGCAGAGGCCGCCGCCGCGGAAGCAGAGGCCGCCGCCGCGCGACAAGCCGCCGCTGCGAGGCCCCCGGAACTCCTTCCTCCGCCAAACGGACTGAGGCCCGAAAACGGCTATGTTCTGGGACCGGCCCATCTGTGGACAAACCGGAATATCCTTTTTAGCTGGAATCCTGTTCCCGGCGCCACGGCGTATATTTTTTCGCTGTTCCGGGAAACAGACGGCGTCAGGCAGCGTGTCGATACCGTAGAATTACAGACAACAGACTATAGCTTTAATAAACTCAGCCTGCTTGAACAGGGCGTTTTTGTCTGGACCGTACAGGCCCGGCGGAGAAGAAGCAATGGAACTCTTGAATCGGGGAATATGGCGGAAAGTCGTTTTACCATTGACCTTCCCCCTCTGGAACGTTATGAACTGCCGGAAGCTGGAGATTTATATGGCAACTAACAGAATTTTTTTGGCGCTCTTTTGTTTGTTCTCAGTCTGTTTGTCCTTTGCCCAGACCACAAACAACCAGGACCTAAACGATCTGGTCGGCAGCGACCGGGGCGAAAATTCTTTTCGGGTCGTCGAGACTCCCCAGGGCTTGCAGATCATGCAGCGCCTTTCCTGGTTTAGGGACGAAAACGATTTTCGGTACGAAGTCATTATCGAAAAACAGGAAGAAGACGGGACCTATACCCAAATTCTCCGTCAGGACAGAACCGAAAATTTTATTGAACTGGGTCTTGCCATGGGCAGATACCGTTACCAGGTATCGGTATACAACCTGCTGGATCAGCTTGAATACTCGACCAACTGGGCTGTTTTTTCCATCGCCCGCGCCCGGTATCCGGCTTTGGACCGGATAAGTCCTGATCCTATTATCCTGAACGGCGAAGACGAGGCCTGGATTATTGAACTTAGGGGGGAGAATTTACTGCCCGAGTCGGAACTAAGCCTTCGTCCCCTTGCCGAAGGAGGGACGGCGATTCTTCCTGTGGAATATACAGCGTCCCCGGACGGAAGCAGGGCGCAAGCTGTTTTTAACGCCGCCGATCTTAGCGCCGGACGCTATGAGTTATACGTCAGAAATCCCGGCGGTTTTGATGCCGCTAAAAAATGTGCGGTCAGGAACAGCCCGCCTTTTGATTTGTTTGTTTCCGCCGCGTACGCCCCGGCGTTCCCTGCCTACGGTTATTTTAGCGATCTCTTTAGCGGCCTATACCCTATAGGCTTTTCTTTGCGGGCGGAATTTTTCCCCAAAAACAAAAGCCGGGGTTCTCTGGGCGCGGGAGTTACCGTGCAGGGAAATTATTTCCCCCAGACAAAAACCGATATGGCGGCTAAAACCCGGCTTTTAAATTCCCAGGTGAACCTGTTATACCAATATACCCTTGTTCCGCAATTGGTTCTTGGCCTCCGTCTGGGAGCCGGTCAGGGCCTGGTGCTGGATCTTTCCTATAAACATAACGGTATCGAACAGGAGCCTGTTTCGACCTGGATGATTTCGCTGGACGGAGGGGCCTCCCTCAAATGGATATTCCACCCCCACTTTTTTGCCGAGCTGGGCATCTCTTACACGAATCTCTTTTCCGTTGACGGCCCCCAGGGTTTTCTGTTTCCCTTTGTTGGGGCCGGCTGGAAGTACTAAGCGCGGCCCGCGCAAGGCCATACCAACCCGCAAAGGCTAACGCGGGGTCCGCCGTTGGTGCAAAAGCCTCCACGCAAAACCCGCCTTGCCGCCCGCGCAAGGGCCATCAGGCCCCCTGGGCGCGCCTGAGGTCGGTAATGATGATCTGGGGAGTTTCGATGCCGTTAAACCAGTTGCGGGAGAACTTAAAAACCAGGTCAACCTTATCGTTAAGGTCAAACTCCTCTCTTACCTTGTCCGCCGCCTGCCAGTACATGGCGGGCCATTTGTGCTTGCCGGTGTCAAGGGTAAGTTTGGCGTGTTTTGCGCCGTTCTTGCCTACAAAGTCGATATTAACGATTTTAAGGCCCCGGGCCATAAACACAAGGGGAGGGTTGGCCTCGCCGCAGGGTTCAAACCGGTCCACCAGGGTAAAGATGTCCGGGGTGATATAGCCGTGGGGGAGTTCCGCGTCAATGTTGATGGTTTCTTCATCTTCGAGGGAACCGAGTTCTATGGTCTGGGCCGCGTTTTCGAGTCTTTCAAGAAAGGTATCCCAGTTCTTCACCGGCATGCTGAAACCCGCGGCAAAATCATGGCCGCCCCAGTCAATAAAAAGATCGGCGCACTGTTCAAGGAGGCCCCGCACATTGTAGCCCCGCAGGGATCTGAATGATCCGGTAGCGATTTCTTCGTTAAACGAAACCACCAGGGCGGGAACCTTAAAACGGCTGATAAGGCTGTTTGCCATAATGCCGGTAACGCCGCGGAAGATAGTTTCTCCGGCGGCCAGCACCATATTGCCGCCGTAGTGTTCGAGGCTTTTTTCCGCCAGGGGTTCGACTGCGGCCCAGGTCGTCTGGCCGACTTTTTTCCGTTCCTCGTTCATGCTGATAACTTCGTCCGCGAGCTTGTCCCTTTCCCGGGGGTTTTCTTCCAGGAGCAGGGCCGCCGCTTTGGCCGCGTTTCCCATGCGGCCCGAGGCGTTGATTGCCGGGCAGAGGTTCCAGGAAATATCGCTCGCGCCGATACGCTTCCCCGAAAATTCAAGTTTATAAAGCAATTCCGAAAGTCCGGGGCGCGGTTTTTTCATCAGCGAATCAAGGCCGGTTTTTACGATGATGCGGTTTTCATTTCTAAGCGGCATGATGTCCGCAATGGTTCCCAGGGCCGCAAGCTGGAGTTCCCCGTAATCATCGGCGTCAAAAGTTTTTTCCTTCTTGTGGACAAAAGAAGTAAAAAGGTTGATAAACAGGTCCAGTTCGGTAAGATTTTTTTCGGTATAACGGGCTATGCGGGAAAGTTCCTTGATTCTAAGGAGGCTTTTTCCCGCCGTAGGGGGAATCTCTTCCGCTATCTGCGGCGCGAGGTCAAGTATGTCGGGCATGTACGGTTCAGCGCCGCTTCCAAAAATTTTTTCCAGGGTTTTTTTCTGCAGCGGCGCGTCCCAGACAAAGATGCTCTGCCCTTCAAGAAAGGCCGGTATCCGCGTATTGCCTATGTCCACCATGCCGGGGACTATGGTTTCGACAAGCCGGTCTATGAGCGACAGGTTGCGGAGTTTGGCTATCTCCACGACATAGGCGTTATTTACCGGCCTCTGGTTAAAGAGGCATATATCGTGTCCGTAGAGACGGCTTTTCTGGGCAAAGCGCAGCGCCGAGGCAAGTTTGTAGGCCACCCCGCAGCCGGCAAGATCGCGGAAAGGATAGCGGGAATCTTTGAGTTTGGGATTGACAATGGCCAGGGCTTCGGGCAGTTCGTCCTGGGGATTGTGGTGATCGGTGATAATCATGTCCACGCCCAGTTCGGCCGCCCTCCTGGCCTCCGTCAGGTTGGAAATGCCGCAGTCAACGGTGATGATGAGCGTTCCGCCGGCGGCGGCAAATTCCTCTACGGCCTTGACCGAAAGGCCGTAGGTATCGTTCCCGGTGGGTAGCCGCCAACTGACCTTCATGCCCTGCTTTGCAAGGGCCGAACATATAAGGGCCGTACTGGTGATGCCGTCTACATCCCGGTCCCCAAAGACCAGAACTTTTTCGCCGCCGTCCTTTGCAACCAGTATGCGGTCTACCGCGTCCTCCATGCCCGGAAGTTCAAAAGGATTGTGGAGATGTCTTGGATCGTCTTCGAGAAAGTAACGCAGTTCTCCGCCTTCGAGGAGGCCCCTCCGGGCAAACACCGAGGCGGCAAGCAGATCGCAGCCGTATTTGGAAGCAAGTTCCCGGACCAGTTCCGCAGGTACATCTTTCTTTTCCCAGTTCATACAGTCCCCTGCGGAGACCGGGGTTTTCGCGATGATACTTTTGGGAGGGCCCCTGATTCTATGCTTTTAAGTATCAGGCGGCGGTTTTCTGGCGGCGCGGCGCCATAGGAGACTGCGTCCTCAAGCCCGTTCAGGGCCTGGGCCAGGCCCGCTTCATCTTTTGCCCAGACGGACATGATAAGATCCCCCGGCTTGACCGCGCCGCCGCTTTTTTTGTGGAACTGTATCCCGGCGGTGGGGCTTACCGTATCCTGGGTCTGGTTTCTTCCCACGCCAAGCTGTACGCCGGCGTTCCCGACCTTGAGCGCGTCAATGCGGCGTATAAAGCCCCCTTCCCTTGCCCGCACTTCACCTTTTATTTCCGAACGGTATACGCCGCGCATTTTAAGAAAGCTCTCCGGGTCCCCGCCCTGGCTTCGTATATTGTCAAGGAAAAGCCGCAGCGGCTTTCCGCTTTCAAGCGCTTCTTCGCATATCTCCCTGCCCCGGGCCGAATCCTTTGCCTTGCCGCCAAGCACCACCATACGGGCGGCAAGTTCAAGACTAAGTTCCGTCAGATCCTGGGGGCCCTTTCCTTCGAGACAGTCAATGCATTCTTCGACTTCAAGAAAATTTCCTACCATATTGCCCAGAGGTTCATCCATATCGGTGAGCAGGGCGGTGATTCTCTTTCCCATGGCAGCGCCGGTATCCACAAGGGACCGGGCCAGGGCCTCGCCGTCTTTGGCGTCCTTCATAAACGCGCCCGAACCGTATTTAACATCAAGCACCAGGGCGTCCGCGCCTTCGGCGACTTTTTTGGAAAGTATGCTGGCGGTGATAAGGGGTATGGATTCTACCGTGCCGCTTACATCCCGCAGCGCGTAGAGGAGCCGGTCGGCGGGAACGATCTCCTTGGTCTGGCCGGTCATGGCAAAACCGTCCCGCGCAAGGATTTCCCGGAATTCCGCTTGACTGAGATTGGTTCTGTAGCCCGGTATGGCTTCGAGCTTGTCCAGGGTTCCCCCGGTATGGCCCAGGGCGCGGCCCGACATCATCGGATCCTTGATGCCCAGACTCGCCACAATGGGAGCGAGTATGAGACTGGTCTTGTCGCCGACCCCGCCGGTTGAGTGCTTGTCAACAAAGGGCCCCTTTATGCCGGAAAGATCCATAACCTTCCCCGACTCAAGCATTACATCGGTAAGGGCGGCGGTTTCCTGACTGGTCATGCCCCTAAAAAAGACCGCCATAGCCCAGGCGGATACCTGGTAATCGGGAATGGCCCCGGCAACATAACCGGAAATCAAAAACTGTATTTCTTCCCTGGTTAATTCCCCGCCGGAACGTTTTTTCATGATGACATCTACCGCTCTCATCGCATCCTCCATCACAAGCCCGGGCTTTTATATTTCTCCCATGCGGACTTTTTTTCCCAAAAGGCCGCCGGCTATGGCCGAACCGAGCATACGGGCCTGGGCCGCCGGAACCGCGTCCAGGGTGTAGCGCCTGAGCTCTCCGGGAGCAACACGGTCAGCAATGCCCAGCCAGCGCCTGAGACCGGGGCTGAGTTCCAGATAATCATCCGCCTCCGGATTATGGGCGCAGGCGGAGCAGAGGAAATTTCCCTCATACCGCGAATACCATAGTACCCCATCAGGAGGGTATTCACAAGCGCAGGAAGAACAATACTCAAGGCTGGGTCTCTGGCCGAGAAAATCAATCCATTTCCATATAAATTGAATAAGCAAAAAAACCGCGCCGTTCCTGTCGGCCTCAGCCAGCGCCCCAAGGCTTTCCTCGGCAAGGGCAAGGGCCTCGTCCCAGCCGCCGCCCCCGCCCGAACTGGCCAGTATGGTTTCGGCAATGGTCCCGGCCGCCGCGCTTCGTTCATAAAGCTCCCTAAGCCCGGGCTTCCAGGATTCAACATCAAAATCGCTTACCTTGCGGCTGTCCCGGACCGGATCATGGTATAGAAGAAGCCGCCCCCGGTGCCAGGGAGCCACCTGGGAACGGAGCTTTGACTTTGGCCCGCCGTACAAAGTCGCCCGCAGTATGCCCTCTTCGGCGGTAAGAAAAAAAGCCTCCCGGTTGGATTCTCCCTGGGGCCGCACCCTGAGAACCAGGGCCGTATAGTTCTGATTTCTTGACATGCCGGCTATAAATCCAGCCCAAAGACCTTGCTCTTCCGGCCGGAATCGTAGAGGCGGCGCTTTTTTTCCGGGAGACTTTCTACAGGAAGCTCCCTAAAGCCCAAAAGTTCAAACCAGTCATGGGTAACGGTGGTCAGCACAAAGACCCTGCGGAAACCGGCCTTTTTTGCCCGGTCAACAAAGTAACGCACCAGATTGCGCCCCAGCCCCATATCAGCATACGCCGGATTGGTGGCAAGGGCGGCGATTTCTCCCTGGGCCTCACCCCAATTGTGGAGGGCCCCCGCCGCGTGAATCGAACCGTCTATCTCAAAAACCGCGTAGTCGTCTTTCTTCTCGATAATATCCTCAGGACCGCGCCGCACCAGCACGCCCTGCTTCATCAAAGGCTCCATAAGGCGCAGCACATCAGAAACATCGTCGATTGTAAGGGGCCGCACCGATTCATATTCATCACCGTATACCATGGTACCCGCGCCAAGATTGGAAAAAAGTTCCCGCAGCACCGCCCCTTCTTCCCTGGCGTTTACCAGATGCACCCGCTCCACGCCGGTACGGGCCGCCTTGAGCGCAAGGCCTATAGCCTCAAGCCCCTTGTCCCCGCCCGGAGCCTTCCAGTTGCGCTCCAGAATACTCCCCGCCTCCTGAATACTGAGCCTGACTATACGGCCCGTATCATCACGCTGTACCGATTCGGGGATATCGTAATTTTCGGCGCTTAACTTGTTCCCCGCCGTTATGATAAACAGTTTTACCGCCCCCAGAGCCGCCGAAGCCGCCAGGGCTATCTCGTCGCTGGGCACATTGTACGGCCTGCCCGAAGAACTCCAGCCTATACAGGGCAGTATAGGAACCATGCCGCTCTCCATAACGCGCCGCAAAGGTTCAACCAGAATCTTTTTTACCACCCCCGTATGGGCCATGTCCTCCCCGTCAACAACCCCCAGCCCCTGGGCGCGGACAAAATTGCCGGTTACCGCGTCCACCCTGCTTGCCGCAAGACCGGTAATAAACCGGGTAGCCACATGAAAAGCCGCCATTTCCACAAAAGGCAGCGCCGCCCCGGTAGTAACCCGCACAGCCCCCGCGTACCGGGAGACAATACCATATTCGCCAAGCACCGAATCAATCCATTCCTTGGCCCCGGGCACAATAAGCACCCGAATCCCCGTCCCGGCAAGAAGCGCCAGATCCTTCACCAAAAAAGGAAAACCCGGCTCCTCGGTAACCGGAAAATCGACCTTAAAAACCATCGTAGTCCCGTCAAAACGAGCCTGATAGTGAAAAGCCTCCCGTATAAGCTCCACCTGCGAACCGACCGACTGATCCATAGCAAAATAATAATACAGCGCCGCCCCCAGCACACGTGTGGTGGTGGGAGGGGTGGTGGGGGGCGCCCAAGAAAGCATGCGTGCCGGCGAGCATGTTTACCCCAAAAAAGCAGCGCGGCGTGCCCCCCAACAAAAGCGCCACCGTCAACAGTTCCCAAAGGGGGGCGCATTTCCCTGCGGCCTCCCGCCGCGGCCGCTTCCCCTACGCGCCCCCCGCCCGACTTCATCCCGCGAACCGGTGAGCGGGTCCCGGCGATGATGCGGAACGGCGTAGGCCAAATAAAGCTCCCGGTATGCCAATGCG
>JAIRTD010000145.1 GCA_031255115.1 Spirochaetaceae bacterium
TTTCAGGTCCTGTATCTCAAGGCTGTCGGCCTGCTTTACCTCTCCGGCATCAAGGGAAACAGCCTCCTTTACGCCCTGTCTGAGGGCGTAAATTCTCTGGAGGTTTGTATCCTCTCCGGACAGGGACAGATCAACGGCGGGGATAAACACAAAGGACTCGGTACGCTCGCCGGTATTGGTCAGCGTATAATCTACGCTGAACACGTCTTTTTTAAGCCTGCAGATTTTTTCCAGTTCTATGGAACCGTAGGGGCCTTTTCCCGGAGGCAGCCTGAAAGAAGCCTCAAGTTTTACCCGGTCCATGGAAAGAAGCTCATAGTTCTCTCCGGCGCAGAAACGGAAAGCGCCGAAGTTTCCTTCAAGCACATCCTTGAGGGCGGTCTCAGGGGGAACCAGCCGGTCCATAAAGGCGGAACGGCGGCCGGTGTCAAGGACCGTGTCTTCTTCTACATAGTCCTCCCTGCGCCGCGAAAGCGTATCGAGATAGTTCCAGGCCTTGGGCAGGTAATCAAGCTCAAAGAGCGAGGCTCCTCCGGCCTTTACATAGGCGTTGACATTACGGCCCTGAAAGAGAAATTCCTTTTCGCCGTCAAGGTCAAAGTCAAAGGCGCAGAGGGAAGAAATAAAATTCCCCCGTTCGCGGGTAATGCGCTCCGCGCCGAGCAGGGCCCGGTACACGGCCTTACGGAGGCCGCTGCTGTAAAGGCCGCCGCTTCCCGTGTGGCAGAAAATATCGGCGCCCTGGGCCTTCCAGAGTTCCTCCCTGGCGGTGCGCTTCCGCGATTTATCGCCCCTAAGCTGATTGATGAGTACGCCGGTGTATATCATTTTTGAATAGACATTGTTTGCCTCAGGATATTTTATCAGGAAATTTTTTTCTACCGTGGCGGGGAAAAATACCTTGCGCACCGGTTCTGGATTTTTAAGGCTCCTGCCCGGCGTTGTAAAAACAACGCGCTCCTTCCACCCGGAGAGGGTCTCAAAAAAACGCTGTATCGAAAATTCCTCCGGCTCGTCAGGAGAGGAGCGGTAAAACCCGTCGGGGAAAACGCAGACCAGGCCGTCGGCGCTGCGGGACGCTTCCCTGGTGATTTTGTCCAGCGCGGCCCCGGTTTCCATCTCGGCAAAAAAGCGGGAAAGGCGGAGCGAGACCGGAAAAAGCGTTATGAGCTTGCCCTGGTCCTCACAGATGCAGGGGCCAAAAAAATCCTTGATGCCCGCGTCCTTAAAAAGTTTTTCTTCGGCAAAAACATAGCTCATGCCCGCGGTGTTAAGCGGCACGGCAAAGGCGTTATCCCAGCCGAAACCGGGTATCCAGCAGCCCAGGGGCCGCTTGCCGAACTGCTTGCGTATATAGGTGGTGAGCATCTCTATCTGGCCTATCTTGTCCGAAAGGGAAAGGAGGGGCATCATGGGTTCGTAGAATCCGCCGCCTACGAGTTCTACCTGTTTCCGGCCGATAAGATCGTCAAGGAGCATGATGAATTCCGGGTGGTTCCGCTCTATCCAGGAGAGCAGCGTACCGGAATAGTGGAGCGCGGCAGGTATGTCGGGAAACCTGTACAACGTGATGACAAAGGGTTTAATTGTCCTTGTATAGGCTTCTTCAAAATCCTCGTGATCAGAACCATAAGGAATATGACTATGGGAGCCTAGAATAACGCGTATTGTACCTGTCATGTAACCATACCGGCGCTTCTATCTTAAACTACTTTTTCCATTCTGAAAAGGGGAAGATGCGAAACAAAGGCGTTTATACTTTTTGGAATCTTGACGGCCGCCCCGGCTCAGAAAATTCCGAAAGCGCCCAGGAGGAGGGCCGCCGCCGAAGAAAAGATAAGGGAAAGAAGCCCTATGGATATGAGGGAAAGGGGGCTGCCCCGGAGGCTGGGGGGAACGGCCTCAAGCATTGAGCGCCGCTCGATTTTCCGTATTATGAGAGAAAAGAAGAACAGGCCCAGGGAAAAGCCAAAGGCCAGCGCCGCCGCGCCTATGGGCGAAGAGGCAAGGGTCAGGGTAAGATAAGAAGCGGCCAGGGACAGGCCGTTGCCGTTCCGGGTATAGTCCTCCTCCGTGTCCTCTTTGGCAAGGAAGAACCGTTTTAGTACATTGCCGTATAAACAATAGCTCAGTACAGCCAGGGGAAGTATCAGCACATTACCCATAAAACCCACGGACAGGGGCATATAAAAAATCACAATCCATACGGTCATCACCGAACAGAAAAGCGTTAGCGCCCGAAACCCGAAGATCTTTACCGTAATGTTTCCCATGCGGCCCAGAGAGTCAAGGCCAAGGCCGAACTGAAAAACAAGATTCAGGGACAGGGCGGCAAAAAGGGCCAAACCAAGGTATACCATGCTATTCCTCCGCGCCCGAATTTTTTTTCCGTATTTTACGGGCCAGGGCGACCGCGTAACCCAGGACTATAAAGCCCCCGGCGATGGTGCTGATAAGATGGGAAAAATACGGATTCTCACTGTCCGCAAAAGCCCATTCGATGATGCCCTGCCGTCCCGGAATGGAAAGGGCGCCGTACGAAAAAGGTTCCCGGATAAGGGCCAGGGCCGTGATAAGGCCGCCGAGTATCATGGCCTCAAGCACGGCTTCGTAAAGCCCGTCATCAGGCGCCAGGGTGTCAAGATTTTTGCTTACCGAGGTGTTGATAAACGAAACCGGGACCAAGAGGATAATTATATTGAGCTCAAGAACCAGAAGCGGCGAGGCCAGAGAAAGAATAAGCGCAAAGACGCTCGAAAAAAACCCGGCGATAAATATCAATATCAGATAGCGGCCCGCGCGGGGTATGATTTTTTTTGCGCAGAGGGACACCACCGCGCTGAGTACATAGATAAAGATCAGGGCAAGCACTGTTATCAGGGCAAAGGCCAGGCGCGGCGAGGCAAGAACAAGCAGGGCGCCGCTTGAGAGCGAAAACAGGGGGCCCTGGGAACCCCAGAACGGATGGGCTTCGAGGTGTTTATTCATCGCGCTGTTCCCTTTCCCGGTTCCGCGCTTCACTTAATTCAAGATTACGCCGGTATATGCCGAGTACGCCTGGAGACATGTGCTCCAAAACCCTGGCGCTGTGGCCGCTCAGGGGAAAAAGGCCGGTAACTTTTCCGTCCTCCGATACCGTGGCCAGGCACGAAGCGGGAATTCCGCCTGAAAAAACCGAAAATACCGCGGCCCTGCCGTTTTCCAGTTCATACCAGCGGGCAAATGCCTCGGAACGCCCTGCCCGGTCTTTTTTATTTTGAATTTTATTTATACGCCTGGAGTCGTTTTTTTACGCCAGGATACGGTTTACAGTTTGAATAAGGCGCTCTTCCCGTATGGTCCCGGTAAAAGTCCAGAGCAGCGTGTTGAGAAGCAGTATACCGGCTATCCACGCCGCTATGACGCCCCATTCCTTTAGGGGCCAGGCCCGGGAAGCATTGTTATCGCTCATCGGCCCCTCCGTTTTTCAAACAAAATCCAGTTTTCCGCGCTCCGTATCAGCGGAACCAGGGCGTTTACCATAGCCACGGCAAAAAAGGCCCCGTAGGCTTCTCCGCCGGGATACCGGAAGATAAAACTCAACAGCGCGGCAAGAACGGCCGCCGCGGCCGAACCGGGATTGGTTTTTGGCCCTGTGGCCGGATCGGTAAGGAGTATAAAGGCGGCTACAAGGGTTCCCCCGGTACACAGGCCGAAAAGCACATCGCCGCCTCCGGTAAAGCCTCCATAGGGAAGGGCTCCGGCAAGGCGTATCAAAAGGCCGTACAGGCCGAGATAGACCGCCGGCATCCAGAAACGGCTTATCTGGGACGCGGTAATAAGCACGGTTACCGAAACAAGGACAAAGAGCCCCCGGTCGGCAATGATGCCCGGGCCGTTAAAGCCGAAAAGATGTACATAGCCTTCAGGAAGCGTTGCCCTGAAAACGGAAAAAACCGTTGAGTTAAGCAGGCCCGTAACCATGCCGTCAAAGGTCCCCGCGTTGTACCCGGCAAGTTTTATGATGCTCATCGGGGAACCGGAAGAATCAACATAGCCCCGCGCAAGGGCGTCGGAAAGAAGCGAAAGCGCCGAACCTTCGAGATGTTGCGAAACAAGGGAACTGAACGAAAATCGTACAAAAAGCCAGCCTCCCAGGGCGGGATTAAGCCAGTTGGCCCCAAGGCCGCCGAAACTGTGTTTGACAACGACAATGGCAAAGGCCGCGCCAAGGGCGGAAAGCAGGGGGTTTATCATATCGGGCAGGAGCAGGGTGAGTATCAGGGCCGTGGCCGTGGCGCTGCCGTCAAGGAGGGTCATCTTTTTGTCCTTCACCGTAATGAGGAATTCGGCGCCCAGGGCCGCGGCAAGGGCGGCGGCGGCTGAATACAGCGAATGAAAACCATCGCTCAGCGAGGACTGGACGATCACCGCGAAGACGCAGGTATTGAGCAGCCACATCCTCCACCGGGTTGAACGGGAAAGGTTTATCTGGGGCTCCAGGGCGGTAAGGATATGTTCTTTCATGCTACTGCTCCGGCTCCATCATATTCCGTATGGAAGAACTTAACGCTATGCGTGAAGGGCATACCAGATCACAGCAGCCGCAGCTATGACAGGCCATTGCTTCGGTCATGGGAATACCGAGCTTTGCCGCCTTGTAGAGTATCTCCGGGTCAAGGCCCACAGGACATACGGCGCGGCATTCGCCGCAGCCTATGCAGCCCGCCTCGGGAATGCCCTTGTGCTTTTCGAGGAGCGCGAAAACCGCGTAACTGGTTTTGATTACCGGCTCATCAAGGGCCGCCACCGGTTTTCCCGAAAGGGGCGAACCTGTGGCTATGCACGCCGGTTTTCCGGCAAAGCCGCCGCACTGGTCAAAGAGCTCCCCTATCCTGGTTCCTATTCGCACCCTGAGTACCTGCGGTTTTTTTACCGCCGAACCGCCTATTGCCACATAACGCTCCAGTATGGGTTTTTTGAGTTTTACCGCGTCAAATACGGCGGCCAGGGTAGCCGGACCAAGGGTCAAAAGGCTGCCCAGTTCCAGGCCCTCTTTTTTTTCAAACTGCCTGAGCGCGTACTCAAGCTCCCGCTGGTTGTGCTGGGGGTAGCGGTTGCCCACGACCATGACATTTACCTGTATGCCGAAGGGCCCCGCTTTTTCGGTAAACAGGGCGGCAAGTTCTTCTTCGCCCTGGGAAACCACAAAGATTATCCGGT
This sequence comes from Spirochaetaceae bacterium, assembly GCA_031255115.1. GTDB lineage: Bacteria > Spirochaetota > Spirochaetia > Treponematales > Breznakiellaceae > JAIRTD01. The sequence goes on from JAIRTD010000145.1 coordinate 5,203, forward strand.
CCGCCATGGCCGCCCTGGCGGTAATGACGCTTCCTTCGGCAACCCTTTCGATTCTTTCGTGAACCAGAACATAATCGGCGGCAAGCCAGGGGTCGTCAAAGACGCAGCGCACTACAATGCTCAGATGGGCGTCCTTGCCCCTCCGGGCCGAGATAAGGTCGGAAACCGGAACGCCGCTCCCTTCCATCTCCACTATACCGTACTGGGAAATAACGCGCTGTATCTCGTAGGCGCTGAGGCTGGTCCAGGGAAAGATTTCTTCCCGCTTGCCGAGCTTTTCAAAAGCGCCTTCAAGGTGAATCACCAGGGCCTCGTTGGCCGCGCCGCAGGCGCTCTTCCAGGACACGGAACGCAATATGCGGCCGGGAACCGTGGCATGGACATTGGCCGAACCGCTGCCCTGCCCCCTTCCTATGAGCATGCCCTCGGTAACTCTTTCGCCAGAGGTAACTACAGGATACGCCTTGCCGCCCGAATGTTGAATCAGCGGTATCACCGAAAGCGCCGGAAGAAAGGCGGTCGTATAGCTGTCGCGGGGAGGCACCGACTGGTCCTCGTATTTTATTCCGCCCCGGGAAAAAGAATAAATTTTCATGCCGCGATCCGTTTATCACTGTACCGGGCAGAAACGCCTGGGCGATCGCCGGTTTTCTTCCGCAGAAGCAGGGAAGGAAGCAGCAGGGCGCAGAGGCCCGCTACCCAGAGCAGCCCGGAAAGTTCAGGCGGAGCCGCGGCACTTGAGTTTTCGAGAAGGCTAAAAAGCGCCGTATCCCCGGCGTCAATACGGGGAAGGGCCGCGCCGGAAGCGGGGGTAAAATCGCCGATAAGGCCGTCGCCGTCAAGAGTATAGACGCCGTACGCGCTTTGTCCTTCCGGCGCGCCAAGACTTCTGTAGGAAAAGTCCTTCTGAAAGGAGAGATGGCCTTCAAAATCAGCTCTGGTAACAGAAATTTCGTTTCGCATTTCACTTCTATGGTAAAGCTTTATACCCTGAAAGAAAAGGGGAAAAGCAAACGCAACTGCCGCGCCAAGGGCAAAAGGGAGCAATATGCGGAAACTTTCCCGGAAAAGCCCCTGTTCGGGAAGTATGGAAAGGGGAACAAAGCGTGTAT
>JAIRTD010000150.1 GCA_031255115.1 Spirochaetaceae bacterium
TATTTATGAAGCGTCTGATATAACATCCAAATAAGGCCTTTCCGCCTGGACTCAAGAAAAAATTAACCCGAAATCGTCTGATTTTTTATACATGATGAGAATTTACTTTACCGGTTATAACGCAATGGCCCCCTGGACCAGGGCCTGACAAGAAAATTCCTTGCCGGAATTTTTTAAAACAGCGGTTTTAGGTTTTTTGCCCGTTGGTTTTTGCCCGTTTTTTATTTATAGAGGTCCTGTATCTTTGAAATATCCAATATTGTCTAAAAACCATCGTTGACTTTTCTCTATAAAAAGTATTAAATGAAGAACCCCGGAGCGGAGCTTCCAAGGTATTTTCGTTCTATAAAATGGAACGGATTTTATGCGTGGTTCACGCTGGCTCAAATTTATGGTGCAGAAGCTGTATGGGTAAAAAGAAGTCGAGACAGTGGCTTGATATACAGATTTACCGGAAAAATCCTGTTTTGACTGTACTAACGGTCATTATAACGGCCGGTTTGATCTTGTCACTGGCGATTTTGGGTGTGCGGAACAAAAATGAATGGGGCAGGGACCGGAGAGAACTGCTGCGGTACTGGGAAGAAGGGGTATATGGCGATGTGTACGCCTTGAGCGGCCAATGGCTTACAAAAAAACCGCTGGACTTTTTTCTGTTGAGTCTGCGGGGTTTTTCTGCGTATCAGCTTGCCGTGGCCCAGATCAACGCCTCCAATACCCTTCGCTATATTGACGACTGCGTTGTTTCCCTTCGTAAGGCCCTCCTTACACGGGAAGGAGAAAAAGACGCGAATCTGCGCTATGTTCTGGGTAAGGCCTATTACTATAAGGGGGCTTCTTACGCGGATCTGGCGACCCAGTATCTGGAAGAAGCCAGGAGCAGGGGTTTTAGGGCTCCGGATATTGCCGAATATCTGGGACTGGCCTATGCCGAGCTCAGGGATTACCGGAACAGCGTGGCCGCCCTGTCCGAGGCCCTGGACAGCGAAGACGGATCCTATGTTTCGGATCTGCGGCTTTTAGCCATAGCAAGGTCCTATATAGGGCTTGGCGAGGGGAATTCCGCCAGGGCCTATCTTGTCCGCTGTATTGAGAATTCCCTGGACGCCAATGTGGTTATTCAGGCGAGGCTCCTCCTGGGCAGGGTCCTTGCCGAAGCAGGCGAAACAGACGAGGCAGAAGAACAGTTTAGGGCCATTCTCGACGAGAATGGGGATAACGCCGACGCCCATTTTGAACTGGGCGAACTGTACGAGGCCCTGGGAGACGGAACCCGCGCCAGGGCGGAATGGCGAAGGGCCCTGAGAATCAACCCCGTACACGGGGAAGCCCGGGCAAAACTTGGCATGTACGCTCCATAGGAGCTGCGGAGGATATATGTTTGGAAAAATATCAAAGGATATAGGTATAGACCTGGGAACCTGTAATACGCTTATTTACATACGGGGAAAGGGTATTGTAATCAATGAGCCTTCGGTCGTTGCCGTAGAAAAGGGAACCAAGAAGGTTATGGCCGTCGGCGCCGAAGCAAAAAACATGCTTTACAAAACCCCCGGCAATATCATAGCCATACGGCCTCTCAGGGACGGAGTTATCGCCGACCTTGAATCCACCGAAAAGATGATACGGTATTTTATCTCCAAGGTGATTCCCCGCTACCGTTTTATAAAACCCCGCATGGTTATCGGCATACCGTCCTGTATCACCGAGGTTGAACGCCGGGCCGTGGAAGAAAGCGCCTACAAGGCCGGGGCGCGGGAAGTGTATGTTATCGAAGAAAGCCGCGCCGCCGCGATTGGGGCGGATATTCCGATTTGGGAGCCCGCGGGCCACATGGTCTGCGATATAGGCGGCGGTACCACGGAAATTTCGGGAATCTCCCTGGGGGGCATGGTCGTTACCAACGCCATACGCCTGGGCGGCGATGAATTTGACGAATCAATCATCAAATACGTGAGAAGCGTCCACAACCTCATCATAGGCCCCAATATAGCCGAGCGGCTTAAAATAGAAATTGGTAACGCCTCTCCTGACAAGACCATCGAGAAGGTAGAAATAAAGGGTACCGACGCCATTACCGGCCTTCCCCGGAGGCTTGAGATAGACTCTGTTGAAGTACGGGAAGCCCTCAAGGACCCCATAGTTCAAATTATTGACGAAATAAAATCCACTCTGGGCAAGACGCCTCCCGAACTTGCCGCTGATATTGTGGAACGGGGCATTGTGATGACCGGAGGCGGTTCCCTGCTCAAGGGGCTTCCCAAACTCATTTCCAAGGAAACCGGCGTGCCGGTAATACTTGCCGAGCGCCCCCTTGAGTGCGTTGCCCTGGGCGCGGGTAAATACTTTGAAAACGCCAAGGGCTTTGACACTACCCACAATATTTATGACAATCTCAACGGATAGGCCATGCGAATCAGCGAGGACCGGAAACGCGGAGGACGTTTAAGCCGTGACGCCTATGTTTTCGCCGCCCTGACTCTGGTTTCCTTTTCGATTCTGCTCTTTTCTACGAGGAGTTTTATCGTCTCGGTCAGAGACGCCGGGCTTTCGGCCTTTTCCGGCATCCGGGGCGGCATATACGGCGTTTCGTCCTTTGTTTCGAGGACCGTGCTCTCCATTCAGGAACTTGCCACGCTCAGGCGCGAGTACAACGAACTTGCCGACCGCATGACCAGGTACGAGCAGCTTGAACGAAGCGCCGCCGAGATACGGCAGGAGAACAATCGCCTGAGGGAACAGCTTGCCTTTTCCACCACGCTGCGCTACCGCCATATTCCTGCCCAGCTCATAGGCAGGGACCCTGACAATCTTTTTTCGGCCCTGGTAATCAACAAGGGAAACCGGGACTCGGTCCGGGTAAACATGCCGGTCATCGCCTTTCAGAACGGGACCCAGGCCCTGGTGGGTAAGGTCATCCAGGTGGCCAGGATGGAAAGCCTTGTCATGCCCCTCTAT
>JAIRTD010000146.1 GCA_031255115.1 Spirochaetaceae bacterium
TCGGCTCTGGTTTCCGCCGCGCTGCCCAAAACCATTGCGGAAATCCCCCGCGCCATGTTTGCCTCCTGTACGGCCCTTAAATCCATTGAGATTCCCGGCGGCGTTACAAAGATCGGCGATAGGGTCTTTGAGGAGTCCGGCCTTGAGACAATCGTCATACCCGGCTCGGTCAGGGAACTTGGCTCTTGGACTTTTCACTCTTGTACCGCTTTGGCCGCCGTCTCCCTTTCCGGCGCCATGACGGAAATTCCGGGCTACTTGTTTCAAAAGTGTACGGCCCTTAAATCCATTGAGATTCCCGAAAGCGTCGTGAGAATCGACTTCGCGGCTTTCGGGGGGTCCGGCCTCGAGGCAATCGTCATCCCCGGCTCGGTCAGGGAAATCAGGTTCGCGGCTTTTGAGAACTGTTCGGCGCTGGCATCCCTTACCCTGCTCCCCGGCGTTGTAGAGATAAAATCCCTGGCCTTTAAAAACTGTACGGCGTTACGCGCCGTCGATATCCCCGAAAGCGTCGAAAAAATCGGCAAAGAAGCGTTTTTAGGCTGTACGGGCCTCAGGGAAGTTATGCTTTCCCAAAAGACCGCGCTCGAAAGCGGCGTTTTTCCCCCGGATACGGAAATAAAGTACAGCGATTGACACGGCGGTCCCGTTGCACCCGCCGCACACCCCGTCAACCATGTACCCGTTGCGCCTGCCGGCCTTGACAGAGGAACCGGCTCTCCCTATATTCTTAACATGAAACGCAGACTAATTACTTCCGCCCTGCCGTATATCAACAACGTACCCCATTTGGGCAATCTCATACAGGTTCTTTCGGCGGACTGTTTTGCCCGTTTTTGCAGGCTCAAAGGCTATGAAACCCTCTATGTCTGCGGCACCGACGAATACGGAACAGCCACCGAAACCAGGGCGGACGAGGAGGGGATAAGCCCCAGGGAACTCTGCGACCGCTACTTTGCCGTACACGCCGAGATTTACCGCTGGTTTCATATAGGCTTTGACAAATTCGGCCGCACCTCGACGCCCATACAGACCGAAATAGTCCAGGACATTTTTAAAAAACTTGACGGCCAGGGCTTTATCACCGAAAAGACCATAGAACAGCTCTACTGCGCTTCCTGCGGCCGTTTTCTTGCCGACCGTTATGTGCGGGGCACCTGTCCCCACTGCGGCTACGCCGACGCGCGGGGAGACCAGTGCGAATCCTGCGGCAAGCTCCTTGACCCCACGGAACTTACGGAACCCCGCTGTTCAAGCTGCGCTTCAAAACCGGCCCTTCAGGAAACCAAACACCTCTATATCAATCTTCCCGCAATCAAAGACAGGCTTGAACCCTGGATAAAGGACGCCTCTCTCAAGGGCCGCTGGGCAAACAACGCCGTGCAGATGACCCAGGCCTGGATACGGGACGGCCTCCGCGAACGGGCCATTACCAGGGACCTCAAGTGGGGTATTCCCGTTCCCAAAGCCGGATACGAAAACAAGGTATTCTATGTATGGTTTGACGCGCCCATAGGCTATATCTCGATAAGCGGCAACCTCGGCGCGGAAAGCTCAGGCGACTGGCGCAAATTTGTAGAGCACTGGTGGAAGAGCCCTGACGACGTGGAACTTTTTCAGTTTATCGGAAAGGATAATATACCCTTTCATACGGTCATATTCCCCTCAAGCCTCCTTGGAACCGGAGAAAAATGGACCATGCTCCACCACATGTCCAGTACCGAATACCTCAATTACGAAAGCGGCAAATTTTCCAAGACCAGGGGAATCGGCGTCTTCGGCAACGATGTAATGGAAACCGGGATTCCTTCCGACGTATGGCGCTTTTATATTTTTTACAACAGACCCGAAAGATCCGACGCCCTCTTTACCTGGAAGGACTTTCAGGAAAAAGTCAACGGCGAACTCATCGGCAATCTGGGGAACCTCGTAAACCGCACCCTCTCCTTTGTGAGCCGTTACTACGACGGAAAAATACCCTCCATCCACGCCCGCCACCGGAACCAGGCCTTCTGGGAAACCCTGGAAAAACATGAACGGAGCATTGCCGAAAAACTCGACTGGGCCGAACTCAGGGACGCGTTCCGGGAAATTTTCGAACTTTCTTCTTTTGCCAATAAAACCTTTCAGGACGGCGAACCCTGGAAGAAACGGACAGAAGAGCCTGAAAAAGCCGAGACCCTCATAGCCGAACTCTGTTATGCGCTACGGGATATAGCGGTGATGATAGAACCCTATATGCCCCAGGCCGCGGCCAGGATAGCCTCGTTCTTCGGCCTCTCCATAGGCCCCCGTGCCCTCACTTGGGACGATCTGGGCAAGAGCAAGGGCCTCCACAAGGTGGTAAAAAGCGAAGTCCTCTTTGCAAAACTGGAAGACGACCGTATCAATGAACTCCGTGAACAATATTCAGGCACCCAGAAGGAACGCTCCGAAAGGGCCGCATCGGACAACGTAAAAGCCCCTGCCGGAGCGGCGGAACAAAACGCCCCGAAAGCGGCCAAACAGAACAACGCGCCCCGGGAAACGGCCAAACAGAACAGCGCGGCCCGGGCGGAAAAAAGCGCCGCCCCGCTTTCGCCCGAAGAGGCTGTAGAACGTTTTTCCGCCGCCCTTGACCTCAGAGTCGCCGAAATAGTAAAGGTAGAAAAGCACCCCAACGCCGAAAAGCTCTACATCGAAACTCTGGACATAGCCGGAGAAGAACGGGTAATAGTCTCCGGCCTGGTCCCCCACTATAAAGAAGAAGAACTCCTCCACAAGCACATCATCGTTGCGTATAACCTCAGGCCGGCAAAACTCAGGGGAGTGATGAGCCAGGGCATGCTCCTGGCCGCCGAAGACCACAACGGCCCCTCCGGCGCGGAACGCTGCGAAGTCCTTGACGTAGCGGGCATACCCACAGGAACCAGAGTCGTGCTGGAAGGAACGTCCCCCGGCGCGCCGCCTTCTGAAATCACCGTGGATACCTTTTTCAGCGTGCCCCTGCGGACGGTAAACGGCATTGTCAGCGTCGCCGGCAGGGCCCTCACCCTGGAAGGAAAACCCGTACGGACAAGCGTGATTACCGACGGAGAAATCCACTAGTGGAACTCCCCGGCCCGCCACCGGTAAAGCCAACGCCCCCGGCGCAGCCCCAACCCGTAGCCCCGCCCCGGCCGGAACTCCAGCCAACGCTCCTGCCCGCGGACCTTGCCGCCTGCGCCGGAGCGGAAAGCTTTTTGCAGTCCGCGCTTTGGGGCCGTTTTAAATCCCGCTTCGGCTGGACGCCCCGGGCCTTTACCGTGGACTGGGGCGCGGCGCGGCATACCCTCTTAACCCTGGGCCGCCGCCTGGGACCGTTTTTTTCGTTTGTTTACTGCCCCTGGGCGCCCGAACTCCCCGAAACGCTTTTTTCCTCCGCCAGAGAAAAAAACGCCCGGCTTATACCAATAGCCCTTCTTCTTTCCGCAAAACTCCCCAGGCAGACCGTTTTTATACGCTTTGACCCCCCCTGGTGCAGCAAAGACCCTGCCGGCCCCCCCCTGATACGCGCCGGCGCCGATATACAGCCCCCTGATTCAGTACTCATTGACCTGACCCTTTCCGAAACCGAAATCCTCGCCCAAATGAAACCCAAGTGGCGCTACAACATAGGCCTCGCCGCAAAAAAAGGCGTAATAGTCGAGCAAACCAAAGACGCCGAAATTGAAAACAATCTTGCTATTTTTTACACCCTGTATAAAGAAACCGCCGGCCGGGACAAAATAGCCATACACAGCCTTGCGTATTACAGCGCCCTGTTCGAAGAAGCGTCGCGGGACAAGGACAGCTCCCTCAGCCTCTACATCGCCCGCCACGAAGAAGAACCCATAGCGGCAATCATCACCCTCTTCAGGGGCGCCTGGGGAACCTACCTCTACGGAGCAAGCGCCGGCCGCAAACGCAACCTCATGGCCCCCTACGCGCTCCAGTGGCAAGCCATAAAAGACGCCAAACATTCAGGCTGCCGCTGCTACGACCTCTTCGGCATAGCCCCCTCCGAAGACCCCGCCCACCCCATGGCCGGCCTTTACCGTTTTAAGACCGGCTTCGGCGGCAGCATCATACACCGCCCCGGAAGCTGGGATTACCCCTGCCGCCCCTGCCTCTACCGCCTGTTCCGCCTCGCCGAAACCCTGCGCAAACACCTCAGAACCCTGCGAAAAAAATCCCGAAGCCAAGCCCGTTCAACCTGAAGGGGGCCTGTTTCCCCACAAAAACCGGCAGCACCTTTTTCCTCGCCCGGCCGCCCTACGCGCGAGCCCCGCTAGCGCTACCCCCGCAAAGCGCTAAGCGAGTTCGTTAGGTGAAATAAATCCCATAGGGATAACATAAGAATTTAACCACCCATTAAGAATTTAACCACGAAGTCGCATAAGGCGAAAAAAGTAAAGAAAGGGCCACGACCGACGCCACGGACAGACTAAGAAAAGAACCGAGCCATCAACGCCGAACTACGCCCGCAGGGCGGCGCCATGGATGGCGCTGTAATAAGGGCTCTCTGTTGTAAACAGAGAGGCCCATACACCGCTTTGAGTACTACGACAGGGAGCAGGAAATGCGTTTAG
>JAIRTD010000210.1 GCA_031255115.1 Spirochaetaceae bacterium
CCGCCCTGGCCGTTGCCCAAAGGATCGCCGCCCTGAATCACAAAGTTTTCTTCTACCCGGTGAAAGGTAAGGCCGTTGTAGAACGGCTTGCCGCCCGAAAGGGAAAGCGTCCCCTCGGCAAGGCCGACAAAATTACAGACCGTAAGGGGCGTTTTTTGATATTCCAGGCGGACCACAATGTCGCCCCTGGCGGTGGTGATACGGGCAAAAAGGCCGTCTCCAAGCGCGTCATCCTGCGGGGTGCAGGCAGCGGCGCTGGTAATCAAAACCAAAAGCGAGACCGAAAAAGCGGAACTGATAAAACGCTTGTGTTGTGTATTCATATTGTCAGGATACACCAAAAGAAAACCCCATAGCAAGACATTCCGCGGTCCGTCCGTCCCCGCCAACATATGCCAGTCTAGCCCCGCTCACCAAGCAGGGATTTAAGCTCCTGTATATCCCGTACCAGTTTGGTGCGGTCAGGATTCTGGAAACGCTTGGGGACCATTTCCTTGGAAGTACATTCAAGCACCGCCACAAGATTCTGCAGTTCTATCTCGTGGGGATACGAAGGCGGCACAAAATCCCCCATCACTTCTTCCATGTCTTCCCGCGTAATAAAGGTACGGTCATTCATGGCGGCCCTGAGCTTGGCGCGTATGAGTACGGCCTCAAGATCAGCGCCCGAAAATTCATGGCGGAATTTTTTAAACAAATCAGAAACAGAAAACTGCCGTATGGAAAGATCGAGTTTGCGGACCAGGGTATTAAAGAGGGCCTCCCGTTCCACATCGGATTCAGGGTAAAAGAGGGCAAGGTGTTCTTCGGCCCTGCCCTGGCGCTTTAAGTCAATGGGAATAAGATCAGGACGGCAGGTGATAAGAAACCAGATAATCTTACCCCTATACGCCGTATTGCCCATAAAACTCGCAATCTGGGCAAAGACCCGGTTACTGGTTCCCGAATCCCCCTCCTGGTCCCGGTCGCCAAGAAAAGCATCGGCCTCATCTATCATCACCGCCACCGGCGCCATGGCCTTGAGTATATTAAGCACCCTTTCCAGGTTTGATTCGGTATCGCCCTGCCATTTGGAACGGAAATTGCGGAACTTAACCATAGGTATGCCGATTTCCCCGGCAAAGGCGCTGACCATAAAACTCTTGCCCGTTCCCACAGGCCCGGCTATAAGATAACCCATGGGGAGCACATCAAGCCTCCCGTGATGAATAGCCCTGGCCGCCCACTTAAACCGCTTTTTTACAAAATCATGCCCGGACACCAGGGACAGATCCTGCACCGTATCCATAAATTCCAAAAGCCCCGCGGCCTCGTTCTCGATAATAGCCTTTTTCTTTTGGGTAATAATTTCCAGGGTAAGCGGAACATCTTCTTCATAACTTTCCATAACCAGCCGGTTAAGGTTCATCAGGTTAAGACCGCTTGTGTTGACGGCAATACGTTCAGGATTAAGCCCCCGTTCAACAAGAAGCTTTCCCGCCTGTTCAAGAGAAGTAAGAAACTTCGTCCGCACCGTTTGATCCGGAATAGGGATTTCAACCTTTACCGTTGCCGGAGACCCGACCAGACGGGGAGAAATATCAGCCAGATTTTCGGTAAGCAAGAGCACCGACACATCGCCTTCGGTAAAAATAGGATCATGAGACCAGCGGTTTAAGGTAACAAGACAGTACCGGTCCTCATCGGAAAGCCGTATCAAATCCCCGGTCGGAACTATGGTTTCAGCATAATCCAGAATAAACACAATACGCTTCTTCTGGGCAATATTCATCAAAAAGTATTTTTCCAGATACGGAAAACTCGTTTCAGGCTCCGCGGAAACCAGCGCCTCATCATCCACATCAGGAAGACAAAGCTTCATCGCCTTCTGATAATCCTTGGCCATCTCCGGCGTACAAAAAGACACCCCGCTTGAACGATCATAAAAAACAATAATATCCCGCTTGCCAAAAAGCACATCAGATATATAATCCTGAATACGGACAAAAATAAACTTACCCTCGTCCATCTTGTGCGGCAATAGATCGCGTATATTACCGTGCAGCAAATACAAATTGGTAGTCTTGGAACCGTACTTATACGAAAGCTCCTGCGCCCAGGCAGGCAAAATTTTTATAAAAGGCAAATCTTTTTTGATTAGTTGTTCCGGCAATACTATCCCCTCCCCCTGATAGTGTACACCACAATCCCCCCCGTAACAATAGCAAGGGGGCGCCAATTGACCGCATGCGAGCCAGCGAGCATGTCCACGCAAAAAATGTAACACGGCGTGCCCCTAATAAAAGCATCGCCGTCGATAATTCTCGAAGGGGGCCGCATTTCCATGCCGCCATTTGGCGCAAACAATCAATGTCGCGCCCCCCTGCGGGCGCACTTCGTTGCGCCCTACCCCCCAGGCGCCGAATCAGACCCCGGCCGAAAGGCTTTCAAGGTAGGCGGAAAATTCAGCGCTAAAGCTCTCTCTGATTTTCTGCTCAATAACCCGGATAGCCCTGTTCTCGGCTTCACTCTGGGAAAGATGACCTTCCCTTCCGCTTATGCTAAAAGGAAAGACCTCGTTCCCTGTTTTGGTCTCAATGAGTTTTCCTGAGACCGCATAGCGGATAAACTTATTGCTGTTGCCGGGAAGTTCAATCGGGCTCAGAGAAAGGGACACTACCATACGGTAGGGGCTGCTCCCCGCCCCGGCCCCAAAGCCCGCCGCGGAAAAAGCGCCGGCAAAGGCCGAACGCACCCGGCTGCCCTGATCCCCTTCTACAACCACATCAATGGGAATATTCCGGGCTATTTCGACCTGGGCAAGGCGGTAATCCTCGCCGCGCTTCATGGTAGTCCGCATCGCCGCGGCGCTTGCCGGGTTCAGCACCGAAAGGACATTGACAAATACCCCGTTGGCATCGGCTATGGTGGCCGCCAGGGAATAACGGGCATAGGCTTCAAGGGTATTGCGCCTGTCCTGGGAAAGCTCCGTCAAATTCCTGATGACGCGCTCATTGGATTCAACAAGCTCACTGTACTGCATGCCGCATTTGATCTTGTCCATTACAGCCGAGGCATAGTGAGTGTCCACGCCGTCAAACCAGTAATCCCTGATTTCGGCGCCAATAAGCGCGTCCATGACAAAAGAAGTCTTAACGGCGTTTTCTATCTCCCGGTTTTCCGCCGAATCAAATATACCCCCGTCCACCGCCTCGGAATACCGGTAGCTGGCCTTGGTTTCGCCCTGTACAGTCTGGCCAAAGATGGCGGTCAGTGAACCAAGGGCGCTCTTTTCTGCCTGGGAACGGTCAGCGCCAAAACCCACCGCCGACACATACCTGCCTTCATCATAAACAGAAGAAGGGCTCGAAACCCACAGAGGCTCTGCAAGCCGCTGACCCGGCTGCTCCTGAGAAACCCCGGGGCTTCCCGAACAGGAACAGCATAAAACAACCGCGCACACCGCGCGGAACACCGGTTTTACAAGTGATTTCATTTTAGACATAGCACCTCGGTCAGGTTTAATCCCTGGTTTCTCATTTCAACATCCACAAAGCGCTTGCTCTGGATGACACTGCCTGCATGATCGTAAAAATTCACCGTATAGGAATAGGTTCCCGGATCAAGGGTAATGCCGCCCACCAGGGCCATGCCGGGAAAATAACGGGAAATGCGGAGGTCGGCCTGTTCGCTTACCTCGGCATACACCTGGGTCAAAAGGCCCAGGAGGATAGAAACATCGGACCGGTCCGAATCGCTCAGCACTGCCGCGGCAGTGGCCTTGGTAATGGCCCGTATGCTTGACCTGAGATATATCACCCCCGCCTTCTGCTTAAAGGTTTCCTGCGCCACAACGCTAATGTCCTCGATGGGTTCAAGCTCAAGCCGTTCACCAGTATCAAACACAACGCTGATGGACCTGACGGCAGAAGGCCGCGCGCTGATTGCCGGAAGGGATATCTTTACCCAGTTGGAAGTCGTAATGGGAATACGCAGTTCTTCGGCGGTCTTTATCGGAGAAAGCCCGGTAAAGGCAACAATATTAAAACGTATCTTGTCTCTCGGATAGTCAAGTTCCTCCTCCAGGGTAGAAGGCAGATCAAACTGGTACAGCCCCGGATGGTTCGCAAAGGCGATTTTTACCTGGTCCCGGTCTATCCGCGCGTCATCCCAGCGGCCCGCGCCCCGGTAAAAAAGCATGCCCAGATACCTTGCCAGGGCGGAATTGGTAAAATTGACCGTTACCATTGCAGGATCAAAGGGAATGTCCGCCGACTCTTCCAGAGCGGCCCTCTGCAGATTGGTAATCATCTGGCCGTACTTGCCCGAAATATACTGGAGCTTGTTGTTAAAACGCCGGATTTCGACCAGGGCATCCTCAAGCGAACCCTCGTGATAGTAGTTCAGGGCGTTAAAGACATTGAGGTACACATCCTCATAGTCCTCTCCAGAATATTCCATGGTCATGTCATTGACCAGAAAGGTCCCTACAGTCTGGGTGATGCTCCTGGAATAGGCGTTCTCTATGGCCCTTTCCCCGTCCTGGAGCAGCCGCGAAGATTCGGCGTATTTTTCCGCATAATGGGCCAACATCCCAAGATCAAGACAGTAGAGGATATAGTCCTTTTCCCGGTAGGCCTTCCGCGAAGATTCAAGGGACGTATAGGCGTTCTGGTAGTCCCCCCTGAGCAGCTCCCTGTCCACCTTGGAATAATGGCTGGTCGACGCGCAGGAGCAGAGAACCAGGATTACACATAACACAGAAAGCCGGTTTTTCAAAAGAGCATCCTATTAAGGAACCCCGAATATCAGAGCCTGGCGCGGGGATTCTTGATGATCTTTTTGATTTCGCTGTTTTCGCCTATCCATATCCTCCGGTTGCTTTCGATTTCGGTAAGCTCGGCGTATACAAAATAGGTTCTAAGCGCGGTATTGCCCGCCCCGTCAATAATGGTCTTTACCCTGCCCGAAAGGAAAAAATCAGCGCCGGTCTCGTTTGCCAGGGCCTTGACCGTCTCCTCGCTGGCCCAGGACTGCTGTTCCTGTCTTTCCCGGCGTATGTCGTCCCTGAGAGAACCACTTGCCACAAAATCGGCGCGGCCTGAGTTAAGGATAGCCGCCTCCATGCGCAGGGAGATAATCTCCGTTTCAATATGCTCATCGCTGTCATTGCGGAAATTCCCCACAATGATAACCGGAAGCCCCGCCCTCCGGGCGCTGATCTGGGCTATTCTCGGCGAATCCAGACAGTCCCGTATAAGGCTGTCGCATACTATCCGTACATCGGTATCATTCCAATAGCCGCTTAAATCAACCTGGGTGTCAGCGTCAACCCGGGTAACCTTGGTGGTTCCGCAGGAACTCAAAGCCAGAACCAAAGCAGCGCAAAAAACCACAAAAAATCTGATTTTCATCTGTAACCTCCATGGGAAATCCGAAACACCGGAATGCCCCCTATAATAATAGCACAGTTTTGGATAAAAATAAGCCCCCCGCCGCCAATCCGACGGCTTATCGGGCCGGTCAAATCCTGGTATACTCATGCCATGCGCAAATTCGAAGTTGTTTCGCCTTTTGAGCTTGCCGGAGACCAGGGCCGGGCTGTCAAAGAACTCACCAGGGGGATTGAAGCCGGCGACCGGTTTCAGACCCTCCAGGGGGTAACCGGCTCAGGCAAGACTTTTACCATGGCAAAGCTCATCGAGGCGGTACAGATGCCCACTCTGATTATCAGCCACAACAAGACTCTTGCCGCCCAGCTTTTTAGGGAATTCAAGGGCTTTTTTCCCCATAACGCGGTGGAATATTTTGTGTCCTATTACGATTACTATCAGCCCGAAGCCTATGTGGCAAGCCGCGATCTCTATATCGAAAAAGACGCTTCCATCAATGACGAGATAGAACGGCTGCGCCTTTCCGCTACGCGGAGCCTTATGGAGCGAGAGGACGTTATCATCGTATCTACCGTGTCCTGCATTTACGGCCTTGCTACGCCCGAGGTCTACCGGAAAATGACCGCCTCTTTTGCCGTCGGCGATATTGTCGATGTCAACGCCCTGGCAAAACGTTTTGTCGAACTTCAATATGAAAGAAACGACGCTGTCCTGGAACGGGGCCGTTTTAGAAAACGGGGGGACATACTTGAGATTTACCCCGCCTATCTTGAAGAAGCCTACAGGGTAGAACTTGACTGGGAAGAAGTCAAACGCATACGCCGTTTTAATCCTGTTTCAGGCGAGGTCCTCGAAGAACTCGACCGGGCGATGATATACCCAGCCAAACAGTTCGTTATGCCCGGCGACATGATCTTTAACGCCATTGACCACATCAAGGACGAACTTGCCCGGCGCTACGAATACTTCAAAAAAGAAGGAAAAATACCCGAAGCCGAGCGGCTCAAGACCAGGGTTGAATATGATATAGAAATGCTCACCGAAATGGGCTACTGTCCGGGCATAGAAAACTACTCCGCCCCCCTTTCCGGCCGTGAGAGCGGCCTGCCGCCTGATACGCTGATTGATTACTTCCCCAAAAAACATCTTACGTTTATTGACGAAAGCCATGTAACCCTGCCCCAGATAGGAGCCATGTACGCAGGCGACCGGAGCAGAAAAACAAGCCTCGTTGACTATGGCTTTCGCCTCCCCTGCGCCCTGGACAACCGGCCTCTGCGCTTTGACGAATTTGCCGAGCGCCTTGACCTTACGGTCTATGTGTCCGCCACGCCGGGCAAAGCCGAACTCGAAGCTTCAAAACGCATTGTACAACAGCTCATCAGGCCCACAGGACTCCTTGATCCTGAGATAGAAGTCAGGCCCAGCGAAGGCCAGATGGAAGACATTTACAGCGAAGTAAAAAAACACATCGCCAAAGGAGAGCGTTCCCTTATTCTCACCCTGACCAAGAAGATGGCCGAAGACCTTACCGATTACCTTTCGGGCCTCGGCCTCAAGGTCCGTTACATACACAGCGAAGTAGAAACCATAGAACGGGTCGAAATACTCACCCAGCTCCGCCAGGGCGAATTTGACGTACTCGTCGGCATCAACCTCCTGAGAGAAGGCATTGACCTGCCGGAAGTCGCCTTTATCGCCATACTCGACGCCGACAAGATAGGCTTTCTCCGCTCGGTTACAAGCCTCATTCAGATCATAGGACGGGCAGCGAGAAACGCCGCCGGCAAAGTGGTAATGTACGCCGACAGAATGAGCGACGCCATGGCAGAAGCCATCCGGGAAACCGAAAGGCGGCGCAAGGTTCAAATGGCGTATAACAAGGAACACGGCATTACGCCGGCCACGGTAAAAAAAGCCATTGCCGACATACTGATACGCCACGCCGAAGAAGAAAAGGACGCGGCGGCAATGTCCATCGAAGTCCTCAAAAAATCCTACAATATCCTCGTCCCCGCCCAGCGCAAAAAACTCATCGCCGCCCTGGAAGCGGAAATGCTTGAACACGCCAAAAACCTTGAGTTTGAAGAAGCCGCCAGCCTGCGGGACGAAATCACCAGGATAAAGGAACTGGGCAAAAAATAGGCAAGGCGCCTATCCGTTAGACGCAACTTCACTCTTATAAATATACTCCATAGAAGGGTTTCTATTGTATAAAATTCGTTCTTTGCCGTTCTTCCTGCCGGGAGCGGATTTTGGCTGTTCCTTCTTTGGCTATGGCTTTGAGCATCCAGGCCATGTTCTTTCCCAGGGTACGCATGATCTGGAGTCCTTCGAGGTCTTTGCGCAGCTCGTCCGGGGTAAAGCCGTGGGTGGCGTTCCAGTATTGGCTTGAGACCACGGGCATGCTGGAAATGGTAAAGTACTTGTTGAGCCGGTCAAAGGCTGAGCCAGCTCCGCCTCTGCGGCAGTTTACCACCGCGGCGGCAGGTTTATAGAGAAAGCGTTCGCTGTGGGCGTAGAACATGCGGTCAAGGAAGGCGCAGAGGGCCCCGTTGGCACTGGCGTAATATACAGGAGAACCGACCACAAGGCCGTCGGCAAGGGCAAGTCTTTCGGCACAGGCGTTGACGCCGTCATCATCGTACACACAGCGTCCGGTCCCGGCGCAGCTTTTACAGCCGGTACAGCCCCGTATGGGATTTATCCCGATATGAAAAAATTCAGTTTCGATTGCTTCGGCTTCGATCTGGGAAGCCACTTCCGAAAGAGCGGTAAACACACAGCCCTTCTCGTGGGGGCTTCCGTTGATGAACAACACACGCATACTTGATTTCTCCTAAAAAATCCTGGTTCCGGGCCGCCGGTATCCCCGCCGCCGCTTCATCGTTCTTCCTGTTTTCCTTCCAGGGCGAGAGCCGTCCCTATCTTGAGCTTGAATTCTTTCTCGTCAAGGCCGCCGTAGAGGTAGTCGGTGATAATGAGCCGTATCACCTGGGGAAAAACTTTCCAGTACCGCCGGGGCCAGTCTCCCATCTCATTCCGTAATTCCCGCTCCTCGACTTCTCCCATGGTTCCCTGGGAATAGGCGATAAACTGGCTTATCATGGTGGTAAGGAGATCCCGTGGAAGGTCATCTGCCCCCTCCTCTGCGGAAGGAATCCAGGCCCTGGTTAATTCTTCAACCTGTTCATCGCTTAGTTCAGGGGCCTCCTGGCGTATAATGCGCACCGCCATATCCTGTATGGTCTTGCGGAGGCCGTCAATGCTTGCCCCGGCGTTTATCTGCCTTGTCATGGATTGGGCCATTCTTTTTGGGTCAGGAAGATTTGCCTGACCGAACATGGCCAGGTCCCGCCTCCGGCGCACCACCGCGGCCCCCACGGCGTCAATGGCCTTTTCGTTACAGCGGTTAAGAATATAGTCCAGTACCCGGACCAGTTCGGGATCAGCCATACCCATCAGCATACCCCCTGGAAGGGCCGGGGGACAAGGGCTTAAACTGAAGCATGAAGCTGATTGTACTGGGAAGCGGTACTTCCCATGGTATACCGGTGGTGGGCTGCCGCTGCCCAAGATGTTGTTCCGCTGATGCCCGGGACCGGCGTTTTCGTTCATCCTTATATATTGAAGGAAGGGGCGGCGAGCGGGTTGTCATTGATACGGGGCCCGAATTCCGCCTCCAGGCGCTTGCCGCAAATCTCACCGGTCTTGACGCGATATTGCTCACCCATTCCCACGCGGACCACCTCCACGGCCTTGACGATGTGCGGCCTTTCAGCCGTGACCGGCCCATTCCGGTATACGGCAACGCGCCGACCATCAGGGAACTAAAGGAACGCTTTGCGTATATATTCCACCCGGTGCAGACAGGCGGCGGGCTTCCCCAGATTGAATGTTACAGCGCCGGGGCGTTTGTATTGGTGGGCGGCCTGCGTTTTACCCCGGTGCCGGTCAAACACGGGAATCTTGACATACTGGGCTG
>JAIRTD010000001.1 GCA_031255115.1 Spirochaetaceae bacterium
CTGGTAAACCTGATAAACGGCAAAAACAAGTCCGTGATATTCGTGGCCCACGAGACCGAGGAAAAAGAAGACGACGTAACCAAAAAACGCCCCGACGTTCCCGGTTCCGCCAGAAAGGACATTGTGAAAGAACTCGACTTCATGGGCTACATGGAAATGTCCGGGAGCAAACGGACCGTCTCATTCGCTCCGAGCGGCGCTTACTACGCGAAGAACAGCATGGGCCTCGATTCGGTTATCGAGATTCCCGGAATACAGGCGGGCAACACCTTTATCAAAGACGTGATTGTCGCGGCAATACGGAACAGGAGGGAAGAGGACAGGGAGCAGTCGGGGCTTTACGACGAAGCCGTCAAACAGATCGACGGCCTTATTGACGCCGCGAAGGACATCGCGGCCCTCAATG
The DNA here is from genome assembly GCA_031255115.1 of Spirochaetaceae bacterium. Lineage (GTDB taxonomy): Bacteria > Spirochaetota > Spirochaetia > Treponematales > Breznakiellaceae > JAIRTD01. The sequence goes on from JAIRTD010000001.1 coordinate 407, forward strand.
AGGCTTACGGGAAGATAGCCGCCCTGGGCCACATATGGGACAGCAAATTATACGCCTGGTCAAAAGTCAGAAAAGCGGCGGGAGCGCTCAACGCGGTATGGGACAAGGCGGCCGGGCGGCTTGTCGCCGCCGCCCGGCCCGGGGGCTCCGAAGAACCGGGGCGGCGCCCTAACGCGCCCCCGCCCGGCGGCGCCGCCCCGGAGAACCGGGAAAAGGCGAAAACCGCTGAAGAACTAACGGAAGAGTACAAGTCCGCCAAAACCGAGTTAAAGAACATCATGTCCGCTACGGACGGCGCGGGAAAGGCCTTGTTTAGCGGTGACGAGCATTCCGCAGCGGAAAAAATACTAGCCGGGCTTAAAGGCTCCCCCGCTGAAAACCGCGCAAAGGCAATTGCCCGGCTGCTGGAGGACAACAAGCTATTGTTGAGAAACCGCCTGGCCGCCGCCGGCAGGCCTGCGGGCCCGCCTCCCGATGATCCCGCACCCCTTGCCGAGCAATTCAGAACCGGGGCTGCCGGTCCGGACGAAGCGGCGCCCGGCGTTCCGGCTATGTATGAAGCGGAAGAACCGGAAGGGCATACCGACGATTTTGAGGACGATATCCCTTTTGAGACAGGGGAAGCCAAAACGGGTCCGGCGGAAGCCGAGCTGGATATTTTCTAGCGGCCGCCGGAGCGGCGCTTTACGAGGGGGATTTATTATGACGGACGGGTTTCTTATAACGCCGTCCCTGTATTCCGCATGGCGGTACTGGGCGGACAGCGAAGACGCCGGGAAAGAAGCGATTATGGACGCCCTGAACAAGGTCCAGAAAGAAAGAACCCCGGCTATGCGGGCGGGGATCGGTTTTGAGAACGCCGTCCGGTTTGTTTGCGGCGGGGGGGCATCGGAAGATTTCTGCGTCCTGGAGGCCGCGGAGCGCGTCACCGGCGGGATGTGGCAGCAGCGGGTAAGCCGGGAGCTTGGCGGCGATCTGGTATACGGAATAGCCGACGTCATACGGCGCAATACCATCTTTGACATCAAACTGGCGTTCAAATACGAAACCGGGAAATACGAAGGGAGCATACAGCACCTGATCTATATGTACGCTACCGGCATTCCCAATTTTGAATATGTCGTATCGGACGGCCGCGAAGTCTATGCGGAGTCGTATCGCTGGGGGGAGAAGAGCCTGGAAACTTTGAGGGGGAGAATTTCGGAGATGAAGGCTTCCCTCCTTTCGGATGATGAAATGCGCCGGGCGTTCCAAACGCATTGGACGTACGGGAAAGACGCCTGCGCCGGAAGGGAAATAATTTTAAGGCAAAATGCCTAGAGGAGAACAATCCATGAAAGAAGAAAAAATCGGGCTGGCCGGCTTGCGGTTTTCGTCAAACCGGGCCTACGGCGGCGAGGGCGACATAAAGATCCTTGCCGAGGACATCAGGCGCAACGGGCTTATCAACCCTATCACCGTAAAAGCGATTCAGGAAGAAGCGGACGCCGGGCAGACGATAACCGTCTATGAAGTGATTGCCGGCCGCCGCCGCCTTCAGGCGGTTACCCTGCTCGGGTGGAAAGACATCCCGTGCCGCGTCCTGGAGGGGGACGAAACCAAATACGCCGAAGATATAACCCTGTCGGAGAACGTAAACCGCCTGACCATGCATCCGCTGGACGAAGCGGAGTTATACCGCAGGCTGCTTGAGGCCGGGGAGTCCATTGGCAACATCGCCAAACGGCAGGACCGTACGGTCTCCGGCATCTGGCAACGCATCCAGCTCCTGGACCTCTCCGCTGGAATCAAGGCAATGTTCCGGGAGGGGAGGCTTGATCTGCAATCCGCCGCCATGCTGAAAAGCCTGGATGAAAAGGAGCAGGCTGAATTTGTAAAGGCGAATCAAAAATACGTCGGTTTCATAAATTCCATGACAGTTGCTAATTTCGTTCATGGTTTACACAATGACACTATCTATAAATTTTTGGGAAAGGGCTGCGAGAAATGCAAAACGCGAACCTTCTTTACCGAGAAGTCGCTGTTCCCGGAAACCAATGTTAACCGGGACTTTTGTCTTGACCACGGGTGTTATGTACGGAAATGGACGGAACTCCTGGAAGCCCGCGTTAAAAGCCTTAAAGGGGAGCACAAGAGCCATGCGGCGGCCACCCTTATCATTGAAGATTATACGGTCAATCTGAAAAAGGTATTTGACAAGGGTGTAACGCTCGACGGGACGGAGTATAAAATCGTGGCGCACGACTGGTCTTCCCTGGTTGATTCGGGAGGCGCCGGCAGAGAGCCCTGTTTTTTAATTTCGGCTAACGCCGACAAGCTCCATGCAAAGCCGGCGTACTGGAAAACCGCAAAGAGAGAACCCACCGACCTGAAGGCTTTTTCCGCGGAGCTGAAACTGCTGGAACTTCCAAAGGATGAGGACGCGGCGGTCCGGGAGGCTCTCAAGACAAAGAGAATTAATCACTCCGGTTTCCTGGAAAAAGTCCGAAAGGAAATTCTTTCCCGGCTGATAACCCTCCGCGCCACGGACAAGGCTTTCAGCCGGGGAGATGCCGAACTGCTCCTCAAGAACGCTTTCGGGTATCCGTCTGTGAAAATTAAAAAGATCTTCACCCTGTTTACGGGGAAGGAGTATGCCGGAAGTGTAAAGGAAGTCCTGGCGCTGGGCGATTCTGCGGTACTTGCGCTGTTATACTCCCTGACGCTCAGTGAATACGATATTCCGCCGGCCTTTGACAGCAAAAAAATGCCGGAGGTTTTCGAATGGGCCGGCTTGAATCTGGGCGATACAAAGGAGCTCTACCAGGAAGTAATCCGGGACCTGCTTCTGAAGCCAAAGGCAAAGAAGGCGGCGCCGGCCGCAAAGAAACCCGCGAAGGCAAAGAAGTAATGATCTGCCAGGAAATCAAGTGTAAGGATTACCTGGCGGATGAGGGCGGACCGGCCTGGCGCTACCGGGCCGGCCAGCCTGCTGAGGTTGCGGTGGCAAAATGCCCGGCGGGGGCTGCCGGGATAAACATGAAGGAAAAGGAGGCAACGGAATGAGGGCTTCTTTTGAAGAAATATCTATCAAAGCGATAAAAAGATGGGTTGATGATAACGGCCACAAGCGGCAAAAAACAAAGACATTTTCCCAGACAGTAAATCCGTTTAACAGGGATAAGAACGGGGCTCCGAAAAGCAGGCGGCAGATTTATGAAGAACTGTTCCGTAAAAGAGATGCGTGGTTAAAGGCTGATGAGAAGGAGGCAAAAGATGAAAGACACTGACAGCGCGTTTCCTTTAACGGACGGCGTTCACGTTACTCTCGGCATGGCCCTGCGCCAGTACGCCGCCATACAGCTTAAAGTCCCCCGGAGCGGGGACGCCGATATTGACGCGATGATCCGGGAGAGCCGGAGGGCGGAGTTTGCGGGGCTGGCGTTGGCGGGATATAGCGTAATGTTTCCTGAAATGGGAGCAATAAACCCAAAAAGCGCGGCGGAGTGGTGCTGTGGTATGGCCGATACCCTGATTGCGGAACTGGAGAAGGAGGCAGGGAAGTGAAGGAACCGGACGGCTTTTTCGAGGGTCTGCGAGAGTCGTATAATAAATATTTTGACGTGCTTGAAAACGGCTGCAACGACCCCTTCTGGTCGGACGGTGCGAATATCAACCTTTGCGCCGGTCACTTTTATTATTATAAAGAGCGGGTAAAGGAAAAGTATCCGGGAAGGGCGTGGGCGTGCCTGGACTGGATACATGAGACGCTTTTAGCCGAAGTGCCGCATGATTACATGGCCCGTCCTGGCGAAATCAGGGCCGGGGCCCTCAAGGCGCTTGCGGCGTTCGAGGCGGACGGAAACCTTGCGGCTGTCAGAGAGCTTGTCTTGTTTGTCTCAAAAAAAGAAAGGGACGAGGCGCATGCGGATAACGTGATTGGCTACTATAAGGATTTGAAAGCGGCAATAGAAGGAAACGATTTAGTAACAATGCGCTGCTATGGGGATTATGAAAGTTATCTAGAATCGTTTAGGGATTGCGCTGATTCCATGCGGAAAGCCGATCTTGGCTTGTTTGGCCTATAGGAGGTAACGAAATGAAAAACAATGACAGCGCTTTCCCTGTAAGGAAAGGAGAAAAGTGATGACAGTAATTAAAAGATATAGCTGTAAAAACTGCGGTAGCATTTTTATACC
>JAIRTD010000077.1 GCA_031255115.1 Spirochaetaceae bacterium
CGCAGGAAGAACTCGAAGAAATAAAACCGACAAAATATTGTAAGCGGGTAGAGGAATTAGTAAAGCTGCTGTAAGCGCTTAAAAGCATCCGCCCGGCCCGTTTCGCTGCGGAACATTGCGGGCCTTGCCGGGAAAGGCTTGATACGGCGTCATCGGGGGTAGGCGCAACCGTGTTGCGCCCGGAGGGGGGCGCGACAAGATTCCCGCGCCCGCAAAGGGGGGCCTGGAAATGCGCCCCCCTTCTACCGAAACGCGCTCTTTGAATCGCGCGCTTTTATGGGCGCCCCCTTCGACTGCAATGTAAGGGCGGCGCTTCACAATGTGGTTTAACAAAATTGACGGATGTGGTATGATTGTTTCATGAGTGTCAAACATTTTCCTCTCGACAGGGAGCGGCTTGAGGCGCTGGCGGAGAAGTACCAGACGCCTTTCTATGTGTACGACGAAGGGGCTATCAGGGAAAACGCCAGGGCCATTCAGCGGGCTTTTGCGATGTTGCCCGGTTACAAGGAGCACTTTGCGGTCAAGGCTCTGCCCAATCCTTTTATTCTGAAGATACTTGCCGAAGAAGGTCTGGGGGCCGACTGTTCGAGTCTTCCTGAACTGCTTCTTGCCGATATGGCGGGGATAAAGGGCGAGGCTATCATGTTCAGTTCCAACGAGACTCCTTCGGCTGAATTTCGCAAGGCAAGGGAACTGGGCGCGGTCATCAATCTGGACGATCTGAGTCATATTGAATTTCTTGAGAGGGCCGCGGGTATTCCTGATTTGATTTCCTGCCGTTACAATCCCGGTCCGCTTAAAGAGGGGAACGCCATTATCGGAAAGCCCGAAGAGGCGAAATTCGGTTTTACCAGGGAACAGCTTTTTGACGGATACCGGCTTCTCAAGCAAAAGGGGGCAAGGCGTTTTGGGCTTCATACTATGGTGGCGTCTAACGAGCTTGGTCTTGAGTATCATATTGAAACGGCCCGCATGCTTTTTGACCTTGCCCTGGAAATATTTTCGAGGACCGGGCTGCGTATTGAATTTGTCAATCTCGGCGGCGGAGTGGGTATACCGTACAGGCCCGATGAGGAAGGTATCAAGTGGGAGGATCTTGCAGGCGGGGTCAAGAAGGCCTATGACGAAAAAATAAAGGGCGGTCCGCTTGATCCTTTGTGCATACACAGCGAATACGGCAGGCCCATCACCGGTCCCTATGGCTGGCTTGTCTCAAGGGCTGTTCACCGCAAGGGTATTTACCGGGAGTATATAGGGCTTGATTCCTGCATGGCCGATCTCATGCGGCCGGCGCTTTACGGCGCTTATCATCACATTACGATTGCGGGCAGGGAGAACGAAGAGGCTTCCAAAACCTACGATGTGGTGGGGAGTCTCTGCGAGAACAACGACAAGTTTGCCGTGAGGCGAAAGCTCCCCGAAATCAGGACCGGCGAAAAAGACGGCGATCTGGTGATTATCCACGACGCCGGGGCCCACGGCAGGGCTATGGGTTTTAACTACAACGGCAAGCTCCGCTGCGGCGAGCTGCTTCTCCGTCCTGACGCTTCGGTTGTCGAAATACGCCGGAAGGAAACGGCCGGGGATTATTTTGCCACTCTGGATTTGGAAGGGTTAAAGGATTTTATTCTCTGACAATTTGAAATTGTCAGAGAATTCCGATTTTAAGTGTTTTTCGGGGCTGCCAAAAATAAAGGTTTGTTGAAGGTCCCTTGAGTTTAGATTTTGAGGAGCGGTTATGGTACGGCGGAACAGGTGTATTGCGAATATTCACGCGGGGTATCTTTTTCCGGAAATAGGCAGGCGGCGGCGGGAATACGCGCTGGCGCATCCAGAGGCAAAGATCATCAGTCTCGGTATAGGCAATACCACCGAGCCCATACTGCCCCATATAAACGGCGCTTTGATTGAAGGGGCCCGCGCTCTGGGAACTGTCGAGGGTTATTCGGGTTATGGAGACGATTACGGTCTTGCCGCCCTCAGGGAAGCTGTGGCAAGGGAGTGGTACGGCGGCGGCCTTACGGCTGACGAGGTTTTTATTTCTGACGGGGCCAAGTGCGATATAGGGAGACTCCAGCTTCTTTTTGGCGCCGACACCAGGGCGGCGGTTCAGGACCCCTCCTATCCGGTATACGTTGACGGTTCGGTGCTTATAGGCGCGGCGGGAAAATGGACGGGAGACGGGTACGCCGGGATTACGTATCTCCCCTGCACTGCCGAAAACGGATATTTTCCTGATCTTTCTAAACTGCCTGAAAACTGCCTCATCTATTTTTGTTCTCCGAATAATCCTACCGGGGCCGTGGCAACCAGGGCCCAGCTTGCCGCTCTGGTAGACATGGCGCTTGCCCGCCGCTCTATTATTATTTTTGACGCCGCGTACTGTGAGTATATCCGCGATGAGGCGCTTCCAAAAACAATTTACGCCGTTGAAGGGGCAAAGCGCTGCGCCATAGAGGTCAATTCGTTCTCAAAGCCGGCGGGCTTTACCGGCGTGCGGCTGGGCTGGACCGTAGTTCCCAAAGAACTCAGCTATTCAGGAGGGGAAAGCGTCAACGCCGACTGGGGGAGGATATGTTCCACGGTGTTTAACGGCGCGTCCAATATAGCCCAGGCAGGAGGCCTTGCCGCCCTGGATGAGGAAGGAAGAAAAGAAATCAGGACCCTTACCGACTATTACCTCGGTAACGCCAGGCTCATACGCGAAGCCGTGCGGCGTCTGGGTATTTCCTGCGTGGGCGGGGATAATTCGCCCTATATATGGGCGCGCTTTCCCGGCAGGGACAGTTGGGATGTGTTTTCGGAAATCCTTGAGAGCTGCCAGA
>JAIRTD010000126.1 GCA_031255115.1 Spirochaetaceae bacterium
CAGGTAGGGAATTAACTAATTCCACACCTGCCAAACTCAAGTCTATGGTGTATAAGAAACCGCCGCGCTTTGTTAAAAAAGTTGCGCATTGTTCTTTTTTTGCTTGTGATGTTCTAAACAAATAATTTCTTATGTTGTTTTTTCGTAACTATCTTGCTTATATTTCATTTATAAGGTATGTTAACGACCGGTCGGTAACATTAATGAATAAAATGGAAATAGTAAAGGCGGCCTTTACCGTATGGGGCCGGGAATTCTACAAAACAACAAGTCTCACCCGGCTTGCCCGCGAATTGGGGGTAACCAAGCCCGCCCTGTACCGCCACTTTGCCAGTAAAGAGGCGCTTCTGGACGCCATGATCACGTACTATTTTGATACCTATGCAAACTATGCCAAGCCTTATATGGAAGCGGCTCTTACAACCGGGAATCTGGTCCAGGGACTGCGCATACTGGTCAGGGCTGTCGCCGACTTCAATTTTCGAAATAGATATTTTTTTATTTTTTCGCTGATGCAGATGTATGATGGCAGAAAACCGGATATTGCTATAAGGGAACTTCGCAGGCGGGGCATGGATCTGACGCGCCTTGAGGCCCTGGATAGCGGAGACGGGTATCCGCATCTCCTGCAGCTTGCCATGGTCGCCAGCGGTTTTTTTGTCGCGGTCCTTCTCAAGGGGCAGGGCGAGCAGAGTGAGCTAAGTTTTGCCGAGGAACTTTCAGAAAAGAAAATAGAAAAATTTATTGCCTTTGTAGAGAAAAAAATCTTTCATGGTCTGGGGTTTAATAAAGAAGCGGTAGAGGCCCTGGATTTTGACGCCCTCGAAGCCCGTCTGCCCCGGACCATGTTTGCCGGGGAAACGGACGGCGGACTGCTAAAAGCGGTGGCGGGCGTGGTTGCCGAAGCGGGCCCCTGGAACGCCTCCATGGATATGGTGGCCCGCCGCTCGGGACTTTCCAAAAGCAGCCTGTATTCTCATTTCAGGAACAAGCAGGATATGCTGGCCCAGCTTTTTCTGCTTGAATTTGACCGTTTGGGCAAGTATGTCAAGGCAAGTGTACAACAGGGCGGGAAAACCCTCGAACAACTGTACCTTGCCCTGCTTGCCACGGCAGATTACCTCCGTTCCCGCCCGGAGATACTGGTTACCATGGACTGGATAAGAACAAGGAGGATAGAACTTGGCATAACGCCGTCCCAGGATATACTTACGGTTTTTTCCGGTATACCTGCGCTTACGCGTTTTGATAAAGAACTTCATCCCAACTGGGTTTTTTACTGGATTCTGTTTTTGATTATCGGTACCCTGATGCGTTGTCCGTCCGGAAGCGCCAGACGGCGGCGGACACCGCTGTCAAACAACGATCTTCCTGACAGCGCGTTCAGGAAAGTATTCAGATTTATAACCCTGGGTATCGAAGGATAACAATACGAATACAACAAATAGCAGGAATCAAATGCACTATGCTTTGTACTATCACCAGAAACGGCAAGAGGCCGTAAGCGGCCGCGCGCAAGGCGGGCCCGGCAGGAGTATTTTATGAGCAAAATGATGTATGGGAGAACCGTGCGCTTCCTTATGGGTGCGCTGGTTTTTTTTCTTCCCTGGGGAATTTTCGGACAGGAAAGCGGTGGGGCGGCGGTCAGGAGACTCAGCCCTGACGAAGCCGTTGATTTGGCAATTCAAAACAATCTCAGCCTTGAGGTAGAGCGTATAAACGCCGGGACAAAAAAACGGGCCTCTGACCTTTCGTGGAACCGCTTTGTTCCCGGTGTTACGGTTGCGGGCATTTTGACCCGGGACAACGAGAAGACGACAGGTACGGTTTTTATTCCTTCGCCACCTAGTATCGTAAGTTACGAAGCGCCCCAATGGCATTTGGCGGGGAGGCTTGGCGCGGAGCTTGCCATTAACCTTGCCATGTTCGAGGCAATGCGCACCGTGCGGCTTGATTACGAAGGCGGCCTCATAACCTACGAAGCGGCGCGGGCCCAGCTTGAACAAAATGTACGCAAGGCGTATTACCAGATACTCCTTGCCGAAGAAAGCGTAAAGCTAAACCGGGAAAATTTTGCCAATGCCGAGCGGCGGGTAAGCATGGCCAGGGACAATTACCAGGCCGGTCTTGCCCCGGAACTTTCCCTGCTTCAGGCCCAGGTGTCCCGGGAAAACCTCAGGCCCGTGATTGACCAGGCCGAAAACGGCCTCAAGGTCGCCATGGCCCAGTTTGCCATGAGCCTTGGCCTTGAGTACGATACCCAGTTTGAATTCATCTCTATTGAAGACGATCTGGAACTTATCCCCCTTGATGTTGCCGAGCTTATAAGCAAGGCGGCTTCGGGGCGGCCTGATATTCTTGCCTTAAAGCAGACTATCCTGACCCTGGAAAGCCAGCGCCGGGCGCTTAAATTCGCAAACCTTACCCCCAGCCTCAATCTTTCCTGGGATATGACCAGGGCCTTTACCGAGGACCCCTGGAAGACAAGCTGGTTTAGCGACAACTGGGCGCGGGGAGGGAGCCTTACCATAACCCTGGCAATGCGGCTGCACAGCCTTTTGCCCTTTAGCCCTGATTACCAGGGTATCAAAGACGCGGACGACCGCATACGGACCGCCAATATAGCCCTTGCCCAGCGCATACGGGGAACGGAGATAGAAATCTACAATACGGTTCTCACACTCGAAAGAACCAGAACCAGCGCCGAGGCCCAGCGCCTTACCATAGCAATGGCAGAACAGGCGTACCGGCTTACCGAAGAAGCCTACCGCGCCGGACTCCAGGACCTTCTCGAAGTGCAGAACGCCGAACTTGCCCTGCACCAGGCGCGGCTCCAGATGCTGGAGCAGAATTTTAATTACCGCATAGGTCTTATTGATCTTGAATACGCTATAGGGGTTCCTTTCGGGACCCTCAGTTCCAGGGGGAGCGAATAATGAAAGCCAAAAAACCAGGTATAAAAAAAGTTTTGCATGCCGGAGCAGGTCTAATCCTGCTCTGCGTACTGTTTATGTTCTCAGGCTGCGATCTCATCAAGTCCTTTTTTAATAAAGAAGATGAGGCAAAGCAGGCTGCGCCTGTTCCGGTTTTTGCGGTCAATACCACCACCGCGGTCAGCGGGCAGATACAGGATTACCTTGCCCTTTCGGGGGATATTGTAGCGGGTTCCACCGTAGACGTTTATTCGGACGCGACGGGCAAGATTACCCGGCTCATGGTTGCCATAGGAGACCGCGTCGCCAAGGACGCGCCCATTGCCGAGGTTGACCCCTCAAGGCCGGGCATGAACTACCTCCCCGGCACCGTCAAATCGCCCATTTCGGGAACCATCGTAACCCTGCCCGCCCAGGTGGGCATGACGGTAAGCCAGGCTGTTCCCATTGCCCGCATTGCCGGGGGCAGCGCGGCGGCAAGCGGCCTCGAAATCAGGCTGTATGTAGCCGAGCGTTTTGTTTCAAAAATAGCCATGAGTCTGCCCTGCGAAATTACCCTTGACGCCTGGCCCGGAGAAGTTTTTCGGGGCAGTATCAGCGAGATAAGCCCGGTGCTGGATCCCTCGTCGAGAACCATGGAAGTCAGAATCAATGTTGACAATCCGGGTTCAAGACTCAAGGCGGGCATGTTCGCCAAGGTACGGGTTATCACCGAACAGAAGGCAAACATTGTCAAAATTCCCGCGCCGGCCATGATACAGCGTTTTGGCGAAAGCTATGTCTTTACCGTCGAGACCGACCCGGCTGATCCGGCCTTTCTCCTGGCCCGAAAAACCGTCATCACGCCGGGTATAATCATTGACAATGTGCTCGAAGTACAGCAGGGCCTTGCGCCGGACAGCGAAGTAGTGGTCCGGGGCCAAAGCCTTTTGGAAGACGGCGTCCGTATCAATGTTATTGACCGGATTTCTCCCCTGTCCGCTCAGTAAGGGAGCTATACTATGAGTTTTGCCAAGACAGCGGTCTCAAGACCGACAACCATATTTATTGTTTTTGCCCTTTTGATACTGCTTGGGGGCTTTGCCCTGATCAACCTCCCCATAGATCTCTTCCCTGAGATAAACCCTCCCTATCTGGTTGTGGTTACCTCCTATCCGGGCGCGGGCCCAGAAGAAGTAGAACGCTCCGTTACCCGCGTGCTGGAAGCGGCCCTTTCAAGCGCGTCCAGTCTCGAAGAGATTAGTTCTACCTCATCAAAGGGGTCGAGCATGGTCATCATGGAGTTTACCTACGGAACCGACCTTGCCGACGCCTCAAACTCCGTCCGCGACGCGCTGGAACGAACGCGAAACTTTATGCCCACCGGTTCCGATTCGCCTATGATCTTCAAATTTGATCCTGCGATGATGCCCATTATGGGCCTCATGGTAACCGGCAACCGGAGCCCCGAAGAACTGCGGGAACTCACCGAAGATACCATTGTCCCCCGCATTGAACAGACCCCCGGCGTTGCCACGGCTTCGGCCATGGGCGGCAGGGAAAAAATCATACGGGTAGAAATACCCCAGAGCCGGCTTGAGGCCTACGGCCTTACGGTAAGCTCGCTCCAGCAGATGCTGGCAAGCCAGAACATGCAGGTTGCCGCGGGCACCATAACCGAAAACGGTCTTTCCTATCTGCTTACCACCATGGGCGAATACACTTCCCTGGACGAGATACGGAACACGGTCATCAGCTATAAAGCGCCCCAGGCTGTTTCGGGCGAACTGCCCCGGCAGGTCTACCTCAGGGACCTTGCCAATGTATTCGAAGGGTACCGGGACGAAACCAGCACCGTCTATGTAAACGGCGAGTCGGCGGTGATGATGATGGTACAAAAACAAAGCGGCAAGAATTCGGTTCAGACCGCCAAGGAATTACGGACGCGGCTTATACGCATAAGCCGTGAGCTTCCCCAGGACATAAAGATTTCTGAAATTTTTAATACCACCGATCAGATTGAAGATTCGGTCAATCAGGTGGTGACAACAGCCATATCAGGGGCCGTTCTCGCGATACTCATACTCTTTGTCTTCCTCAGGTCCATTAAACCCACCCTGATTATAGGCATAAGTATCCCGGTCTCCATCATCATTACCCTTATGCTGATGTACTTTGCCGGCCTGACCTTAAACCTTATGACCCTCGCGGGGCTTGTGCTGGGTATCGGTATGTTGGTGGATAACTCCATCGTCATACTGGAAAACATATACCACTACCGGGAAAAGGGCGCCAAGCTGACCGCCGCGGCCATGCTGGGCACCTCCGAGATGATTACCGCCATAGCGGCGTCAACGCTGACCACCATCTGCGTATTCGCCCCCCTGGTGATGTTCCAGGGCCTGCTCGAAATGGCCGGGGAAATGTTCGCCGGACTTGCGTTTACCGTGGTTATCTCTTTGAGTTCTTCCCTTCTGGTGGCCATATTCCTCGTACCGGTGCTTTCCAGCCATTACCTGCCGCTGGTTACAAGAAAACAGCGGCCCCTGACCGGCGCCCTCGCGCCCATTGACGCGGCGATGGGCAGATTCCTTGCCTGGCTGGATAACGCGTACCGCAAGGCGGTAGGCCGGGTGCTGCGGCACAAACTGGTGGTAATCCTTCTCCTCCTGGTACTCTTTGTGGGCGGACTCTTTCTTATACCGGTTATAGGCTGGGTATTTATGCCCGCCCAGCAGGAAGATTCGGTAACCATCAACGCCACTCTGCCCATGGGAACCCCGCTCCAGGAGACCGAGTCTATACTCAAACAGCTTGAAGTCATCGTAAAGCGGGAAGTACAGGGCTATGAGCGGATAGTACTCAACTCAGGCGGGAGAGGCATGATGGGGGGCAATGCCGGTAACGAGGGTTCGCTCCGCATCAACCTGCCGAAATTTGAAGACCGCATTGATTCCGCCGACGAGATAAAGACCAAGATGCGCGCCCACTTTAACGAGTTTCCGGGGGTTTCCTTTAGGTTTGGCGGAGGCGGCATGGGCATGGGTTCAGGCAATCCGGTAGATATAATTCTCAGGACCGATGACCTGGTCAAAGGCAAGGTCATGGCCGACAACATAGCCAGCCTGCTTAAAGAACGCCTGAGCGAAGTTACCGAACCCCGCGTGGACCTCCAGGACGGACTTCCCCAGTACGAAATAATACTCGACCGCGACCGTATCTACGCCCTGGGTCTCAACACCCTTACCATAGGCAACGAAATCAAGGCTGCCGTTGATGGCATTACCGCCACCAGGTACAAGTCGGGCGGCAATGACTATGACGTGATTCTCATACTCGCCGAGGCCGACCGGAATACCCGGCCTGCCCTGGACCACATCTTTGTAAACAGCCCGGTAACCGGACAGCGCATAGCCCTTTCAAACTTTGCCTCCTACAAAGAAGGCACCGGGCCCATGACCATACGGCGGGAAAACCAAAGCCGCGTCATTCATATTACCGCCGGAGCGGTTCCGGGAACCAAGCTCAACGCCCTCGAGGACAAGGTCCGTAACCTGATAACCGCCGAAATACCCGCCGATGACGATGTGATTATCGAATTTGGAGGAGACAACGCCGACATGATCAAGATGATGGGCCGTTTCTTCCTGATTATTACCGTGGCGGTGTTTCTCGTGTTCGGGGTTATGGCAAGCCTCTTTGAATCCTTTAAGGATCCTTTCATCATACTCTTTACCATACCCCTCTCGGTAATAGGCATTGTGGCTATCTATCTGTTTACCGGCGAAACCTTCAATATACTTACCGCGGTCGGGCTTTTGGTACTGGTAGGGGTCATTGTTAATAACGGCATCGTGCTGGTTGATTATACCAACCTGCTCCGCAAGCGGGGATTCTCGCTCCACGACGCCTGTGTCGAGGCCGCGGGCAACCGCCTCAGGCCCATACTGATGACCACCCTGACCACCATACTTGGCCTGCTTCCCATGGCCTTCTTCCCCGGAGAAGGTTCGGAGCTGGTATCGCCCATCGGAAAGACCGTATTCGGCGGCCTGTCCTTTGGAACCCTGATGACCTTGTTCCTCATGCCCGCGGTATACTATATCATGAACCGCAAGTCGGAAGAACGGCGCAGGAAAGCAGAAGAACGGCGGGAGCGCATAGCCGCCGGCATCACCAAAAAACAACTGAAACTCCGGGCCGCCGGGGGCCAGGGCGGCTCCGAATAGCCGGTTATAAGGATGGAGTATACTATGATCAGAGTAGAAATAATCGCGAATAATTCTGTAGAGGAAAATGTGCTTGAGGCCCTTTCCAATACCGGGGTTGGAAAATACTATACCAAAATCCCCCGCGTCCACGGCGTAGGTTCATCAGGGCCCCGCATGGGAGATCCGGTCTGGCCTGAGGAGAACTTTGTCCTCGTCATCTGGTGTAAAGCCGAAGAAGGCCGCATCATAGAAGAGGCCCTTGCCAAGGTCAAGGAACAGTTCCCCGATGAGGGAATCAAGCTCTTCGGCCTGCCCGAAGAAGACAAGGAGCCGCTTGCGGATAAATAGAGGCTGTCCACACACTTACTTTACGGACAAAGGGGCTGCCCGAAAAAGCAAAAGCCTTTTCGGGCCTTGCTCAGGCGCTATTTTAGTTCCTGGTCCATCTTGCTCTGTAAATTGGCCTGGATATACTTGCGTATTCTGACTCTGGCGTCAGGGTCTATTTTCTGGGTAAAAAGCAGGACATAGACCTTGCTCACGCCCTCCATGCGGGAACCAAATACAATAGCTTCAACTTTTAACAGGTTGGTTTGGAGCCGTATCTGTACATCCTGAAAGAGGGTGTTCTTTTCGATCTTGGGGTCTTCGGGGAAGGTGCAGGAAAGCCCGACCACGCTGATGTCCCGTATGGTTCCATTGATAAAGCCGCTATTAAAGGGCAGATTAACCGTGGTATTGGGCTCGTTATCCGTGGTAGCCCGTATGTATTTGCGCCGGCCCTTGGCGTCATAGGCCTTGAGTATGTCAAATATCTGTTTGGTTGATTTATGTATGTCTGAATGTATTGGTACAAAGCCGCACGGAACCTTGACCACATTGATGTATTTACGCATCAGGGCCTCTGTGGGATTGGCCGAGAATACCCCGACAAAAGCGTCGGGGCTTTCAGCATTGCCGATAAGCCCCCGTATGTAAATATCCCAGTCTTTTTCGCTCATACCTTCATCAAGATTGATAAAGACCAGGGAATCAGGATACTTCCGCAGCACCCGGCGCAGGTTTTTGTGATTCCTGACCACATAAACCTCAAACTCCTGCTGGGCAAGCTCGGCTATCAGTTCATTTTGAACAATAGCTGAAGGATACAGGAAAAAAATGTTTTTCCCGAGGAGGCTTTCCTGTGCTTTATTTTGTTCCATGGGAGTATTATACGATGTATGGGCCTTGTAGAAAAGCCCCCGAATCAACAACCCAGGAACCCGCTTCGCGGGGGAGGCAAGCGGTCTTTTGGGTATGGACCCTTCGCAAGGAATCAAGTATCGTTACAATATGTTTTTTGGAACAAGAGGCAAGAGAATTTTGGGGGCCATTCTGGCGGGTTTTTGTGTATTGACTTCGGGCTGCGCCCAGGCGTCGGCCGCCCAGGCCGAATACGTGCTGGGTACGGTATGCTCGATAAATCTCTACGACAAGGGGTCCACCCGGCTGTACCGGAATATTTTTAACCGCTTTAGAGAGATTGAAGGCCGGATGAGCGCAAACCTTGAGGGCACCGAACTCGAAAAAATCAACGCCCAGGCGGGCATAGCGCCGGTCAAGGTTCCTGACGACCTTATCGGGGTCCTCCTCCGCGCCAGGCATTTTGCCGAAATCTCCGGCGGGGCCTTTGATCCTACCATAGGGCCCCTGGTAAAACTGTGGAACATAGGCTTTGAGGGCGCCAAAGTTCCTTCCGAAGAAGAAATAAACCAGGCCCTCCCCCTGATAAACTGGCGTGATCTGGTCATTGACCAGGACGCGGGAACGGTTTTTCTTGCCAGACCGGGTATGTGCCTTGACATAGGCGGCATAGCCAAGGGTTACGCCGCCGACGAGGCGGTCCGCATTATCCAGAGAGCGGGCATACCCCGGGCCATTGTAGACCTGGGCGGCAATATATTCGCCTATGGGGTTAAAGAAGGAGACCAGCCCTGGAGAGTGGGC
>JAIRTD010000221.1 GCA_031255115.1 Spirochaetaceae bacterium
CCTGCCCTTGATGCTCTGAATATTTGCGGTGATCTGGTTTATGGCAGCGGCGGTTTCGGTCATGTTACTGGCCAGTTCATTGCCTATGTCAAAGAGGGCCGCTGACTGGTTTTTGATGGTGAGTACCAGGTTTCTGATATTTTCTACCATCACATTAAATATCTTGGCCATATCCCCTATTTCGTCTTTGCGGTTTACATTTACATGCCTTGTCAAATCCCCTTCGCCAAGGCTGGTAAAGGTTATCGCCATGTTTTTAAGGGGGTTGCTGATAGAACGGGCGATCATAAAAGCCGCGGCGGCTATGCCCAGGAATATTACCGCGCTGATAAGCAGACTGACTTTCAGTATAAAGATTACCGGCGCGTTGATGACCGCCATGGGAACCGCCATGGCCAGCGCCCAGGGAGTGGTGGAGTGTCCTACGGCATAGGGAACGGTGAGTACCCCGTACTCCTGCCTTTTGCCGCCGGTGTAAACGGTGTTTTCAAAATCGTATTCAACGCCCGCTTTGACGGCGCCGACAAGATTGTCCAGATAGGGCCCGGCCATATCCGCCTCGGTTTCGGCCATGGGCTTTCCCAGCCGGGAAGTGTCGAAATGGGCGACTACCATTCCGGCGTTGCTGAAAGACGCGGCTATGCTGCCTTCGTAGGGCCTGATGTCCGATATCATTTCCTGAATATTGGATATGGCGACATCAACGCCGGCAACGCCGATGGACTGGCCATTCTTTTTTATGGGAACCACCAGGGAAGCGATCAGTACATCGGCTCCGCCTATGGTGTAGAAAAAGGGCTCCGTCACGGTTTCGTTTCCGGTCCGCATGGCGGGAACATAAAATTCCGCCTCGGGGTCATCATAGCCTTGAGAATACTGTACCTCGGCCCCCCCGTCGGTTCGGGACCAGGTGGGAATGAACCTGCCGCTGGCGTCCGTTCCCTCGGTATTGGCGTATACGGCGTCCATGCCGTCCAGGGCGTTGGGCTCCCAGATGGTCCAGATGGAGGCCAGTTCGGGATTTTCTATAATCAACTGCCTGAGCAGCGTATTATAGGAAGAACGGCGCTGCGAAACCTCAATTTCCTCAAATCCTTCCATTACCTGCGCCAAAGACCGGGCAATACTGAAGTTTGATTCCATCCATACTGAAATCTCGGCGGCTTCTTTTTCCGCCAGGTGATTTGATTCGCTAAAAACCAGCGCCGTGGTCTGCCCCCGGACTATAAATAAAATCGTCGTTAAAAGAATGCTGATTCCAACAACGGCAACCGCCGTAATCATGATGATGAGTTTCTTCCCAATCTTCACAACAAACCTCCTTGTACAGCGGAAACCTGATAATTATATTTTTCCTAATTTATTATAATAAACTGGTACTTTAGTATCGTCAAGATTCTTTTAGCGGTACATCGTTCTTACGGAAGTTTCTGTCCGGCTCCTTCCCACCATTTTGAAAAGGTCTGATCGCGCTCGTCAAGATACACCGGTTCGCCTATCATGGGAGTTACCAGGTTAAGGCTTTCTTCTTCGTCGGCTTGGGAAATATTGACCAGCGGTTCTTCCCAGGGATG
This sequence comes from Spirochaetaceae bacterium, assembly GCA_031255115.1. Lineage (GTDB taxonomy): Bacteria > Spirochaetota > Spirochaetia > Treponematales > Breznakiellaceae > JAIRTD01. The sequence continues at coordinate 1,575 of JAIRTD010000221.1, forward strand.
TGTAGAAAGGGTGAATTTTGAATTATGTACAGTTAATAGTTTTTTTGCGCGGAGATCCCTGGCGGCCCTGACCACTTCGTCAGGGAGCAGGTGGCTATTGTGCCAGGCGGGATTGTACTGGCCGTTTTCGAGGAGGGCAAGGTCTATCTCAAAGCGTCTGCCGATTTCGGCAAAGTGGCTGTCATAGCCGCCGTCGCCGCTTATAAAAATATTTCGCTCAGGGGTTTGCAGCATGAAGGAGGCCCAAAGGGTGGTATTGCGGGAAAAGAGTCCCCGGCCGGAAAAATGACGGGCAGGCAGGCAGTGAACGGTAAAACCCCCTTCCAGGTGCGCGCTTTCGTTCCAGTCAAGTTCAATGATACGGTCCTTGCTTAAACCCCAGTACTCCAAATGTTCGCCGACTCCCAGGGCGCAGATAACCTTTCCGACCCGGTCCCGTATTTGTTTTACCGTGTCGTAATCAAGATGATCCCAGTGATCATGGGTAATTAAAAGGTAATCAATATCGGGCAGATCATCGGGTTTATAAATGCCGGTTCCCTTAAAAAATTTATTGGCAAAGTAGACCGGCGCGCCCTTGACCAGGACAGGATCAATTACTATACGCATGCCGTCTGTCTGGATAAAGCAGGAAGAATGACCAAGCCATACAAGGACATCTTCGTCCCGGTCAAAACCCCGTAAATCAGTTTTAACCGTAGGCAGCGCGGTCCTGGGGCGCAGCCCTTCCCTGCTGCGGAACAGAAACCCGAAGAAGCCCGGCCGCTTTGGCGCTCCGGGCAGGGCAGGCGAAGGAGGGCTCAGGTTCTGAAACCTTCCGTCATGATAATTAGGTGAATTTTTTATCCGCTCAAGCCGTTCGCCCCTGGGCGTCCGCCCGAAGCTCGCGCAGGCGCCGCTCATAAGTGTCAACATCAGAATCAGTCCAACTCCAAAAAAAATTATCTTTACGAGCTTTTTGTTTATGCCCGGTAAAATACATGTACGCTTCATTATTATACAGTCTTTGCCCGGACTTTTGTCCGGTAATTTTTTATCCACCCAATCAGGGCGCGGCCCAGGCCGTAAATGGCAAAGCCCCAAAAACAGAGAACCATGCCGAGCTGTATGTTCCATACAACAAGGAGGCACATAAAGACGAGCAGCACAAAGGGGGCAAAGGTTTTCTTTCCGGTGAACAGTCGGTTCGCGGCATGGGGGTAGTAGATACGGGTAACCATGAGTACGCCGCTGGCAAGCGCGGCAAGGGGAAGCAGCCACATGGTCAGCCCCATCAAAAACTCGTACAGGGCGGGCAGTCTTTCGGAAATACGGGGAAGAAAATTTTCCCTAAAGATAATAAGGCTGACCACGACTCCCGCCGCGGCCGGAGAGGGCAAGCCGGCAAAGCTCTTGTGGGCGGCGTCATCGGTGTCGTTTTCTACATTGAAACGGGCAAGCCGTATCACCGCGCAGAGGACGTAAAACAGGGCGATAAAAAGAAGCCAGCGCCCGGCCTGCGCTATGAGCCACAGCCTCCAACTCAAGGACGCTTCGCCGGCAGAAGATACCCGCCAGGAAAAAACCTCAACGCCCAAAGCGGCTTCCATTACCTTGAGCATGAGAAAGGCAGGGGCGATGCCGAAGCTGATAACATCGGAAAGGCTGTCAAGCTGGCCGCCGAAACTTGACGCGGCGCCGCTCCACCGCGCCACCTGGCCGTCAAGCATATCGGCTATCATGGCAAAGATAATCATATACCCGGCCAGGGCCAGAAACGACAGATCGGCCCTGCGGAAGCGCGATACCTGGAGAAAGACCTGGAGGCCCCGGCTGGCAAACGCAATCGACAAAAAGCCGCAGACGGCGTTTATCAGCGTAACAGTGGCCGGCAGTACCGCAATGTACTTGAGCCGCCTTCTTTTGCGGAGAACAATTTCTCTGCCGTGTTCTGTGCTTTTTCCCTGTTCCATATTACCGGTACCTTATAAGCGGAGTAAGTCCTGCCCGCACAGAATCGCCGACCCCGACGGCTACTTCGTACTTGTCCGGTTCCGACGCCGGAATATACAACTCTGTGCGGGAACCGAATTTTATCATGCCGAAAAGTTCTCCCTGGCGCAGTTCGTCCGTTTCTTTTGTCCTGCAGACAATGTGCCTGGCAATGGCGCCGCTTATCTGCCGCACCAAAAGACAGGAACACGGTTCGGCAAGGCGGGTCATAAGAATAGTATTTGACTCGTTCACCCTGGTTGATTCCGGGGACCGGGCATCCTTAAACTTTCCCCTGGTATAGGTGATTTTTTCTATTCTGGCCGAGCAGGGCGCGCGGTTCAAATGTACATTAAAAATGCTTAAAAATATACCTATTCTGAGGGCCTGTCCAAGCGCGCCGGTGTCAACAACGCTGATATCCGTTATCCGTCCGTCAGCCGGAGAAAGCAGTATTGATTCATCCTGAATGATCTTGCGCGCAGGGTTGCGGAAAAATGAAAGCATCCATAACAAAACCAAAAGGAAAACCGCTTCCAGGGGAATGAGCCAGAACGCGGGGTAAAAGATACGAGCCAGAACAACCATGCAGAGCGCGGCAAGGGCGGGAAAGACCAGCACCTGGGGAAGTCCGTAGCGCGTCAGGGGAATACGCAGGCCGCGCTTTACCATAAACCGGACGCCAAGCGCCACGACGGCTACGCCGAGCAGGGCAAACAAGAGCAGGCCCGCTATGTGGAAGGGATTTTTCACATCTTCACCAAAACAGTAAACCAGAAAAAACAGGGTATTCACGCTGATAGCCGCGGCGATAATATCATAGAAGGCAAAGCGCCGCAGCGGCAGGGAGAGAAACCCTGAAGCCATAAAGAGGGTATTCCGCATACCCAGGGGAATAAAACGGCACACAATAAACGCCAGCATGCCGTTCTTGTCGAGATAATGCCTTACCCGGTCAAGGTTTTCCGGACAAAGAAGGGCCGAGGCGAATTTGACCTTTACCACGCCCTTCCGTATGAGGACTCCTATAAAAAAAGACGTAAAATCGCTTATGATCACGCCTGAGTAAATCGCCAGAAGACTGGGAACAAAGAGTTCGGGCGCTCCCCTGGAAACCAGAGCGCCGGTGATGATGACAATATCTTCTGATATGGGCACATTGAGTCCCGCAAGGAGCAGTCCGGCAAAAGCCGCAGCAGGGAAAAAATGCACATACCGGACAAGAAAATCAAAACCCATAGCGCCTAGTATACCGCCGAAAGAAAATAAATTGCAATTAAAAAAATACCAATCATGGCGGACTAATGAAGCTTTTGCGAATGAAGCACCAGGAAAAAGGCCCCCGGACATTACTGCCCGGCTGTGGCAATGCCCTGCCCGCGCGCGAAAAAAGGCGCCTGAGATTCAGCGCCGGGCAAGTTTGCCGCGGAGCACGGCTATCTGCCGCTTTACTTCCGAAGGCGCGGGGCCGCCGGGGAGACTGCGGGCCGCCACGCAGGAAGCGGGTTTTATTGCCTCATAAAGATCGGCCTCGAAAAGGGGCGAGCGGCTTTTTAGCTCCGCAAGGCTGCGGCTGGCTATGCCCCGCTGTCCGGCGGCAATACAGTCCCTGACAATAAGGGCAACCGCCTCATGGGCCCTGCGGAAGGGAAGCCCCTTGCGCACCAGGTATTCCGCCGCGTCGGTGGCCTCAAGGAAACCGCCTTCAAGGGCTGCTTCCATACGCCCGGTATTGAATTCAAGCTGCTTCATCATGCCGCTAAAGATACCAAGGCATTGGGAAACCGTATCGAGGCTGTCAAAAAGGGCCTCTTTATCTTCCTGGAGGTCCTTGTCATAGGCATAGGGAAGGCCCTTGAGCAGGACGAGCAGGGTCATAAGATTGCCGCCCGTTCTTCCGGCCTTGCCCCTGACAAGTTCGGCGAAATCAGGATTCTTTTTTTGGGGCATGATGGACGAACCGGTACTCCACGCATCGGCCATAGTGATGAATTTGAATTCCTCGCTGGCCCAGATAACCAGGTCCTCGCAGAAGCGGGAAAGGTGGGTCATGGTTATGGCCGCCGCCGCGGCAAGTTCCAGGGCAAAGTCCCGGTCGGCAACTGAGTCCATCGCGTTAAGGGTCGGTTCAGGAAAACCCAGGGACAGAGCAACTGAATTCCGGTCAAGGGGAAGGGAAGACCCCGCCAGGGCCCCGGAACCAAGGGGACACTGGTCAAGCCGCTTTAAGGCATCCTCAAAACGGCCAAGGTCCCGTTCAAGGCCGCAGGCCCAGGCGCACAGGTGGTGGCCCAGGGTAAGCGGCTGGGCCCGCTGGAGATGGGTATAGCCCGGCATGACAGCGCCTGAATGCTTTTCGGCAAGCTCAAGCAGGGTGTTTATGGCCTGGGTAAGGACCGCGCAGAGATGGGGAAGCGTCCGTTTGAGATAAAGCCGCACATCAAGGGCAACCTGGTCGTTCCGGCTCCTCCCCGCGTGGACCATACGGCCCTCATCCCCCAGCCGGGAAGTGAGAATTCCTTCTATAAAAGAATGAATATCCTCGGCATCTTCGTCAATAACAAGGGAACCTGATTCGAGCTCTCCGGCTATGCGTTCCAGTTCGGCGTCCAGAGCGGACGCGGTTTCGCTTGTAATAATGCCCTGCCTGCCAAGCATGGCCACATGGGCGCGGCTTCCCCGTATGTCGTCCTGGGCAAGAACCTTGTCAACGCCTATTGAAGCCTGAAAAGCAAAGGCTTCTCTGCCGGGCTTTTCCGAAAGCCGCCCTGCCCAGAGTACCGAAGCTTCCTGCTGCTCTGTCCCTTTCATAGCTCTGTCCCCTTCACGGCTCTGTCCCTTTCATAGCTCTGTCCCTCTTATGACTCTGTTCCTTTCATGGCTCTGTTCCCCAGCCCTGTCCCCTTCATAGCTCTGTCCCCGTTCTGCCCTTCACAGCTCTGTCCCCGTTCTGCCCACACCTTACTTTTTGGAGTTTTTTGGGCCGGGAGAGGCTTCGTTTTCCATTAAGGCCCTGACCAGCACGGGGAGGCCGTATAGTTTGATAAAACCTTTGGCGTCGGCGTGGTTGTACAATTCGCCGGTGGTAAAACTCGCTATGCTGGCGTTGTACAGTGAGTAGGGAGACTTGACGCCCGCCGAGCGTATGGAACCTTTGTAGAGCTTGAGTTTTACGCTGCCGCTGACAGTTTTCTGGGTTATGTCAACAAAGGCGGAAAGGGCTTCCCTGAGGGGGGTAAACCAGAGGCCGCCGTAAATCAGTTCGGCCATTTTCTGCCCGGCAAGCTGCTTAAAGGCATAGGTTTCGCGGTCAAGGCAGATGTGTTCCAGTTCCTGATGAGCGTAGTACAGTATGCTGCCCCCGGGAGTCTCATACACGCCCCGGCTCTTCATTCCGACCACCCGGTTTTCGACCAGGTCTACAAGGCCAACGCCATGAGCGCCGCCCAGGACATTAAGGGTCTTGATGAGGCTTACGCCGTCAAGTTTTTTGCCGTTGACCGATATGGGGATGCCTTTTTCAAATTCAATTTCGACATATTCTCCTTTGCCGGGTGCTTTTTCGGGCGGAACCGTCATCTTGAGCATGTGGGAAAGATCCGGCTCGTTGGCCGGGTCCTCAAGTTCGAGTCCTTCATGGGAAACGTGCCAGAGATTGTCGTCTCTGCTGTAGGAATCCTTTTTTTTCATCGGGACAGGAATATTCCGCCGTTTTAGGTAGCGTATTTCTTCTTCCCGGCTCTTGAGTTTCCAGGTCCGCCAGGGGGCGATGATTTCGAGATCTGGTGCCAGGGCCATAACGCCCAGATCAAAACGGACCTGGTCATTGCCCTTGCCGGTAGCGCCGTGGGCAATCGCCTGGGCCTTGACCCTGCGGGCTTCGTTGACAAGAACCTTGGCAATCAGGGGCCGGGCGGTCGAAGTCCCCAAAAGGTATTTGTCCTCATACAGGGCATTGGCCTTGAGAGCGGGCCAGACATATTCTTCGACATATTCTTTTTTTACATCAGCGACAACACATTCCGCCGCGCCGGTATCCAGGGCCCGCTGCTTGATTGTTTTCCAGTCAGCCTCCTGCCCCACATCCACACAAACCGCCGTAATATCGCAGTCATGATTTTCTTTAAGCCAGGGAATAATCACCGTGGTATCAAGTCCGCCTGAATACGCCAGGACCACTTTCTTCTTCATGGAACACTCCTTGAGAGGCATTATGGCTTATGCCGCGCCCTTAGGCAAGAAGCGCAAAAAAAATACGAAGCGCCGGAAAGGCAGCTTGTAAAAAAACAGCCGGATTTTGAAGCAAGCCCAATATTATCCCCTGACATTCTTAGAATGTCAGAGAATTCCGATTATAATTGTTTGCCAGTCAAAGAATTAACTAATTCATTGCCTGACAAACTTAACTATGGAGTATAAAAAAGTTCTCCCTGGGGGTCTTTTTTCCCGGGGCTTCCGGCCTTGATGATGGGCACCAGTTTTTCGAGTTCGTCCAGAAAACGGCTGGGCCTTCCTTTTAACAGCCTGCCCCGGAAATGCCGCGACATGGCCCAGGAGAGGTTCAGCCCCTTGCGGGCTCTGGTCATGGCCACATAGAGGAGGCGCTTTTCTTCTTCTATATCTACTTCCTGTGAATCGTAGAGGGTAAAGGGCACTATGCCTTCTTCAAGTCCGGGGACAAATACATAGTCGAACTCAAGGCCCTTTGAAGCGTGCATGGTCAGGAGGGAGACGCCTTTTGCCGGGGGCAGATTGAAGGGTATCTCTTCGCGCTGTTCGGCGCTGTCGTTGTACTCATAGGGTATGCCGTGGTCCTCAAGGGCCTTGATAAAAGGCGCTGCCATGACTCCGGCACGGAACAGTATGGCGCAGTCCTCAGGCGCGGCTTCGCCTGAACCGGCGGCGTTTGAGTCTATGGCGAAAAATGAAGCGCCGCCTATGAGGGCCGAGATGCGCCGGGCTATGCCTTCGGCCTCGGCCTTGTCTGTCGCGTAAGCGGCGCGGAAAAGTTCCACCGCCTCGCCCGATCCCGCCATTTCCCGGCCGGAGAGCAGACCCGCGGCCTGTATGATGGGAAGGGCGCAGCGGAAACTTCGGGTAAGTTCAAAGCGGACGGCGTCAGGATAGTCTTCGGGAAAGCGGTCGATAAAGCGTTTGTCGGAACCCCTAAAGCCGTAAATGGCCTGATTGGGGTCGCCGATTACCCAAAGAGACGGGCCTCCGCTTTGGGTTGGGGCAAGAAGCCGTATCAGAATGTACTGGGCAAAATTAACATCCTGATATTCGTCTACAAAAATAAAACGGAACTGTTCCTGATAACGGGCCAGTATATTTTCATGGCGCAAAAAAAGTCTTGCCAGGCCCGATATGAGGTCGTCATAGTCAAGCTGCGCCAGGGCGCGGAGCCGTTTCCGGTATTCGCCATAGAGCGCCTCCATCGCGGGCAGAGGAGCGGTAAGGCCGAAACTTCCGGCAAAAGATTGAAGCAATTCCCGGAAGCCGCTGTCAGACGCGTCAAAGGGCGGTTCTGTTTCGCCGGGAAGTAGCAGATAACGCTTGCGGCTTTCTATATAAGCGCCGAGCTTCCGGGGCCGTATTTTCTTTGCGCCGTCCCCGCCTGCGGAAAAAGCCCCGCATAGCTCCGCAAGCAGGGCGTCCCGTTCTTCTTCTCCGATGATGGAAAAATCAGCAGGAAGCCCCGCCGCCTTTGCTTCGTTTCGCAGTATGAACGCGGCAAGAGAATGAAAGGTCGCCGTAAAGACGCTGCCGGAAGAAGGGCGTTTGGCGCAAGATGGATCCGCGCGCAGGTCTAAAGCCGGAACAGACGCTGCGCCGTTTTTCTGCACTCTGTCCCTGAGTTCCGCCGCGGCCTTGACCGTAAAACTCAAGGCCAAGATTGAAGAAGGCGCGGCGCCTTCTCTTATAAGCCGCTTTATGCGTTCACTTAATACGGCGGTCTTGCCTGTTCCCGGCCCGGCTATGATGACGGCCCTGGGAGTTTCTGCCCCTATGATGTTTTTTTGAATTTCGTCAGGAACAAAAGCCCGAAGCTCCGGCCGCCTTGCGGGGCCGTCTGCGACAAAATGATCTTTTGCGGCGGCATCCTTTTTTCCGCGGCCCCGGACAGCCGGGAGAGTTGGAGCGGCCCGCCCCTTCGCCGCCGAGGTTGCCATTGCGGCTGGTGTTGCCGCCGGGATTGCTGACGCGGGTGTTGCTGTCGCGGCTGGTATCGTCGTTACTGCCAGGGTTGCCATTGCGGCTGATGTTGCCGCCGGGATTGCTGACGCTGGTGTTGCTGTCGCGGCTGGTGTTGTCGCCGGGACCGCTTGAGGGCTGTTTTCAAAAAGATCCTGTTCATCACGGGCGGGGAATTTTTTCTCGCCGCTAAATACCCTGACAACGCCGTACTCGCCGTCATAGCCGGGGCTTATGGACACAGCGCCTGAACGCATGCGCCTAATCGCTTCGGCAAGGAGCTCTCCCTGGACAGCCAGGCCCTTTATGCGCCCAAGCTCGCCGGTGTCCGCGTCCATGAGTATGGATAATTCGCTGCCGGCCTTTTCTATAAGGTCTGAATACAGGCCGCTGACTTTTTTTGACGACGGCCCCGATCCGGTAATTTCGCCTAACAGTTCGTGAAGTGGTATGAGCGAATAATAGGGGTTTGCATTGGCCTGCCTTGATTCGCCGCTACCTGAAATTGCGTTACCAGAAACCGCGCCGCCCGGGGATTGGCCGTCCGGGGATTGGCCGGGGCAGGACGCCTTTTCGTCAACCGGGCGGCCGGCCAGTTCCAGCACCCGCCCCATGACTCCCCTGGTGAGGGGTTTGCCGCACACAGGGCAGATGAGCGTGCCGTCATTCATATAGACACCGCAGACGCGGTGGCCGTCGTAGTGGTACTTTCCCTCCTGGGGAAAAAATTCAACCGTTCCCCTAACGCCTTTATTTTCGACTTTGAGCGCGGCGCTGAGGCCCTGAAACGAAAGCTCCATGTCAAGAATTGTCGCCTCCCGTCCCAGCTTTGCCGGGGAATGGGCGTCTGAGTTTGAAATGATAGAAAAGCCGTCAAGAAAGGGAACCGCCCAGTTCATGGGCGGGTTTGAAGAAAGCCCTGTTTCTACCGCCGGAATAAAGCGGGTATATTTCCCGTAACATTCTTCGATTGAATCAAAACCCGACCTCGAGCCAAGCACCGAAAACCAGGGCGTCCAGATATGGGCCGGAATCAGGAGGGCCCGTTCGTCGGCGTCAAGGAGCATGGCAAGTAAATCACCTGAATCTACGCCCAGTATGGGCCTGCCGTCTGAACGTATATTGCCGGTCTTTTCGAGCCTGGACTGAAAACGCAGCGCCGCTTCAAAATCAGGAAGGAGGACCACATGGTGAAGCTTGCGGGTCTTGCCGTCTTTTTTGTAGATTGTGCTGATTTCTCCTGAAAGCACAAAACGCGGCGGCTGCCCGGAAGACGCGGAAGAAAGCGCGGCGCGGGCAGCGGGAAAGGGAAGCCCCTCCTCAAGGGCCGGCCCCTTTTCAAAGGCGGCGCGCGAGCTTTCCTTCAATATATAAAGACCATCTTCTGCGTCATCAAGGTTTTCCCGCAGCTCCGCAAGCCAGGCAGGATGCGTAACGTCGCCTCCGCCCATAAGCCCTATGCCCTTGATGCGGGCCCAGCGTTCAAGACTTGCCGGCGTAAGGGCGGGACTGGTCGCGCGGGAAAAGCGGGAATGAATATGAAGGTCAGCTATGATCATGCCCTCTGGCCCCGAATCTCTTTTTCGTCAGACGTGTTTGACAACGCGAAGTTTCTGTTCGCTGTTGGCGGCTCACTTTCCTTTTTTGGATTTTTTGCCCGCCTTTGATCCGGTGTCGGAGGATTTTGGCTTTTTGGTTTTTTTGGGCGCGGCGGTCTGTGCGGGTTTCCGCGCCGCTTTAGTACCGGCTGATTTTGAAGATTTGCCTCCGGCCCTGGGCGGCAAGAGTCCGTTATGCGCAGACTGAACCTCGTCGTCCGGCGCGTCCATGCCTTCGGCCCTGGTAAGGGAAGCTGTTTTAAGCAGCGATCCGGTTTTGTCGTCTTTTTCTTTTTTGAACTCTGAAGGCCCTTTTTGGGATTCGTAGGCGTCTATGCCGGCAAAGGCAATGGCCCTGTCGTCGTCGCCTGAAAATCCGGCAAAGGCGCAGATGCACTGGCTGTCGTCGCTCATCACCGAACCCTTCCACCATGATTCGTTCCCCAAAACCTGGTAGTAGTTGGTCCCCGAATCTTTACCGGTTCTGCGGGAAAAGGCTATTTTTCCGTGAACCAGGGCGTCAAAATTCACTCCGTTGTTGATGACCAGTTCATCCTCATATCCGTAATCCCGAAAATTTACGCCAAAACTCCGCGACGAGCCGTCCCATTGGTCCTTGTTTTTTTCGTTCCGCATATACACGGCCAGTACGCCCCGCTTTCCGTCATTGACATAGTCCTCATTGTCTTCGAATACGGCTGTGGCTGTTTCTTCCATAGCGTCAAGGATTTGGTTAAGGTCCATCGCGCGCCTTCCTTTTTTTTCAGATTTGCCTGGCCCTAGAACTATAGTATGAATAGTCCGGGCGGTCAACGCCGTCTGCTCCCTGTCTTAGCCCGCCGTGTCAAGACATTCTTTAAGTATGGCAAGGCCTTCGTCAATTTCCGCGCCGCTAATGGTATAGGGCGGGAGGAGGCGCAGGGTTTTTGGCCCGGCGCTGAGCATGAGAAGGCCGTTTCGTTTTCCGTCGGCCCTGGCTATGGCCGCTTCGAGCAGGGGCCAGGCTTCGCGGTCAATATCAATGCCGGTCATAAGCCCTCTGCCCCGTATATCGAGGATTTGCGGATGGTTCCAGGATTTGAGGGTGGACAGGATTCCTTCTCCCTTGCGCCTGATTTCGGCAAGGAATTCTTTTTGGTCCACGGTTTCAAGCACCACGAGGCCCGCCGCCGCGGCAAGGGCGTTGCCGCCAAAGGTTGAGCCGTGGTCGCCTGACTCAAATACCCCGGCGGCTTTTTCCCCGGCAAGAACAGCGCCTATGGGAACGCCGCCTGCAAGCCCCTTGGCCAGGGTAACGAGGTCGGGCTTTACGTTGTATCCTTCACAGGCGAGAAAGGTTCCGGTTCTCCCCAGGCCGCTCTGGATTTCGTCAAACATGAGCAGTATATCCCGTTCGGCGCAGAGCTTTGCCGCGGCCTGTACAAATTCTTCACTCTGGGGAAGTATGCCGCTTTCTCCCTGTATGGGTTCCATGAGGAGGCCGCACACCGAATTGTCCAGGGCATTCTCCAGCGCCCTGCGGTCTCCGCCGGGTATATACGCAAAGCCTTCGGTAAAGGGCCCAAAGTCTTTGTGGAATTTATCCTGCCCTGTGGCCGCGAGGGTGCTGATGGTTCTCCCGTGAAAACTTCCCTTGAGGGTGACTATACGGTGCCGTCCCGCTCCGTATTTTTTAAGTGAATACTTCCGGGCTATTTTGCAGGCGCCTTCATTGGCCTCAGCGCCCGAATTGGCGAGAAAGACTTTTTGCATACCCGCGCCGGAACAGGCTTTTACCAGCCTTTCGGCAAAGGCCCGTGCTGTATCGCTCTGAAAATAATTTGAAGTATGAATGAGTTTTTCCGCCTGGCGGGAAAGGGCCGTAACCAGAGGGGCATAGCCGTGGCCGAGGCAGTTTACCGCGATGCCCGAAGTAAAATCAAGGTAGCTTCTTCCCTCTATATCGGTAAGCCACGAACCTTTTCCCCGGGAAAACACAGGCGGGAGCCGGTGATAAGTATTCATAAAAAAATCGCTCATGGTATTCCTTCCTGGCGTTATACGATCATGGTTCCTATGCCCTCATCGGTAAAGAGTTCGATAAGAAGGGCATGGGGAAGCCTGCCGTCGATTATATGCGTGCGGGAAACTCCGCCGTCAAGGGCAAGACTGCAACATTCAATTTTGGGTATCATGCCCTTGCTCACTACGCCCTGTTTTTTAAGATCATCCAGTTCTTTGCGATAGATAACTTTAAGAAGCGAATCAGGATCATTGAGGTCTTTAAGTACGCCCCGGACATCGGTCATGAGAAGCAGTTTTTCGGCCTTGAGGGCGGCGGCGATTTTTGCCGCGGCAATATCGGCATTGATATTGAGGCTCTGCCCGGCGTCGCTTTCCGTACCGATAGCCACGGTAGAAACCACCGGTATATAGCCGCCGTTTAAGACCGTCTCAAGCAGGTCCGTATTGACCCTGGTTATTTCGCCCACAAAACCCAGGTCCTCGCCGCCCGAACGGTAACGCACTCCTTCAAGAAATGAACCGTCTATGCCGCAAAGTCCCAGGGCCTGGCCTCCTGCCTGCTGCACCAGAGCGACTATGTCCTTGTTCAGCTTGCCGGCCAGCACCATCTGCACCAGTTCCATGGTCTCGGCGTCGGTATACCTGAGCCCCTGGACAAAGCGGCTTTCCTTACCGGTCTTTTTCAGGAGCTGGTCTATCTCAGGACCGCCGCCGTGGACCAGCACGGTCCTGATACCCACGCAGGCCATGAGGACCACATCCTGAATCACCGCCGCCTTGAGTTCCGGCGAGATCATGGCGTTGCCGCCATACTTAACCACGATGGTTTTTCCCCTATACCGCTGGATATAGGGGAGGGCATGGATAAGTATGCCCGCCCGGTCCTGGCTGCTGTTGGGTTCGCCCATGCCCTATACAGTCTCCCCTACCCGCGCCGAAGCACTTTCCCGCATGGGGCCGAGCAGTTTGGTATACTCAACCATATGGGCCGATCTGCCGTGGGCTTTGAGGTCTTCAAAACTTTCCCACTTTTCGACCAGGGTAAGCCGGTTAGTCTGTACAGGTTCCTGAATAGCCAGGGGAGAAGCGATTTCCCTGATATAGGTGTATTCCACACAGCCCTTTTCGGCCAGCACCAGGGGACAGAGCTTCTTAATTCCCTCAAGGTACTGGTCCATCATTCCGTCTTTGATAGTGAATGTTACTACCACATGTATCATTATGTTGCCTCCTTGGCCGGCGGCATGAACCGCCCTCTATATAAAACCCTATATTACGACCGGTAGTCGCCGTTTATTTTTACGTACTCGTAGCTGAGATCGCAGCCCCAGGTCTCGGCGGAACCGGGGCCGGAACCCACCCGGGCGCGGATTTCGATTTCGTCGCCTGACAAAATACGCTTTGCCTCTTCTTCTGAAAATTCCACCGGGCTCCCTTCCCTGAAAACAGCAATGACCCCTGATGCCCCGGCAAATTCCACACTGGTTTGGTTGGGGTCAAAAGGAACGCCGGCATAGCCCAGGGCGCAGAGCACCCGTCCCCAGTTGGCGTCAGCGCCAAAACAGGCTGCCTTAACAAGGCTTGAGGAAACCACTGATTTGGCAAGGATTTCCGCCTCGGC
>JAIRTD010000243.1 GCA_031255115.1 Spirochaetaceae bacterium
TCCTCGTTGAGTTTTTTTTCGGCCTCGCCAAGATCGACCGCGTCATCGGAAATTGTACTCCAGGGCAGATCCGTTATCCACTCAAGGTAGCCTCTGAGGACTCCGGCTTCAGGAGAAAAGGGCTGGAGTCTGCGGAGGCGGCCAATCTCCTTGCGGGCCTTGGCCAAAACTTCTTCGGGGGGATTTTTTTCCGCTATGGTTCTTTCCATTTCGGCGAATTCATCTTCAACGCTTTCCTTACCCAGTTCCTTGTTGATTTCCCGTATCTGTTCGTTGAGTATGTATTCCCGCTGGGTCTTTTCCATGCGGTTCTTTACCTTGGCGGATATTTTTTTCTGGAGCCCGAAAATTTCATTTTCCAGTTCCAGGGTTTCAAGGAGAACTTTAAGCCGGGCCTGGGTATTTTCCATGGAGAGCAGTTCTACTTTCCGTTCGGGCTTGACCGCCAGGGCATTGCACATAAAGTTAATCGCCCGCTCCGGGCTGTCCGCCTTTTCCGCGGCGGAAAGGGTATCGGTGCTTACTTTTTTGGAAAGTTCCGCATACCGGGCAAAGGACTGCTGCACGGTTCGGAGCAGCGCCGCCGCTTCGGGGTCGTCCGCTTCTCCGCCGTTAACGGCAATGGGCCGCACCTTGACCAGCGGAACGTTTTCCTTTCCCCCGGGGCCCCGGGTTATCCTGGCCCGGTACTCCCCGTGAAGCACCACGCGGAAGGTTCCGTCAGGCAGCCTGAGCTGCTGGACGATGCGGGCCACGCTGCCGGAACTGTGGGTGTCAAAGCTGTCCAGCGCGTTCTTGCGGCAGGCGGCAAAGAGATGGTAATCCCGTCTCAGGGCTTCTTCGATGGCGGCTATGCCGGTCTTATAGGTAATAAAAATGGGAATCATGGTATTGGGGAAAAGCACCAGATCCCTCAGCGGAAGCAGCGGATATTCCTCGGATTGGTTTTTACCTTTCAGAACCGAAAGAATACTCGAAGCCATGGCGCCTACGCGCTCTTGGGCAGCCTGAGGATTTCAGGCGGCTGGGATTTTTCGACTACATCCTTGGTGATCACCACCTGTTTCGCGCCGTCCATTGACGGCAGTTCAAACATAATATCGGTCATGAGCCGCTCTACAATGGCCCTGAGCCCCCGGGCGCCTGTTTTCTGCCGTATCGCCGTATCGGCTATGGAGTTAATCGCGTCGTCGGTAAATTCAAGCCTTACGTCGTCTATGGCAAGGGAAGCCTGGTACTGTTTGACTATGGAATTTTTCGGCTCGGTCATGATGCGTTTTAAATCTTCCTGCCGCAGTTCCTCAAGGCTTACCATGATGGGAAGGCGGCCTATAAACTCGGGTATCATGCCGAAATGGATAAGATCGTCAGGATGAAGGTGTTCAAAAATTTCCTTTACGCTCCGCTCGCGGGAATCCTTGACATCAGAACCGAAACCCATGGGATGCTGGACGATGCGCTGTTCAATGTACTTGTCGAGTCCCACAAAGGCGCCGCCGCAGATAAAGAGTATGTCGGTAGTATCGATGCGTATCATTTCCTGATTGGGATGCTTACGGCCCCCCTGGGGCGGAACAGAGGCTATGGTTCCTTCGATAATCTTGAGCAGGGCCTGCTGTACGCCTTCCCCTGATACGTCCCTGGTGATGGAAACATTTTCGCCTTTGCGGGCTATCTTGTCTATTTCGTCTATATACACGATGCCCCGCTCGGCGGCGGCTATATTGCCCCCGGCGTTCTGAATGAGCTTGAGCAGTATGTTTTCAACATCTTCGCCTACATACCCGGCCTCGGTAAGGGTGGTGGCGTCCACTATGGCAAAGGGAACTTTGAGCTTTTTCGCCAGGGTCTTTGCCAGCAGGGTTTTTCCCGTTCCGGTCGGCCCTATAAGCAGCACATTGGATTTTTCGATTTCGACTTCGGCGGCCTCTTTGGACGGATTGGCTATGCGCTTGTAGTGGTTGTACACCGCCACGGAAAGGGCCTTTTTCGCGTCATCCTGACCAATGGCAAAGAGATCGAGGTATTCTTTGATTTCCCTCGGAGTGGGAATATCTCCGGTAAATTTGGATGAAAGCTCGTGCTCCTCATCGGTGAGAATTTTACGGCACAGCTCAACACATTCATCACAGATAAATATATCGTTGGGGCCGGCAATGAGTTTCCGGGCCATTTCGGCGCTCTTGCCGCAGAAGGAACATATCCTTTCCCCGCTGTTACGCAATCTTGCCATGGTTTTCCCTCTTTAAGACACGGTCCACGGCCCCGTACTCGACAGCTTCTTCGGCGGACATGAAAAAATCGCGTTCCATGTCCAGGGCTATGCGTTCCATATCTTTACCGGTATGCCGGGCAAAATACATAGTGGTCAGTTTTTTAAGCCTGAGGATTTCCTTGGCCTGTATGCCTATATCCCTGGCCTGGCCCTGGGCGCCCCCCCAGGGCTGATGGATCAGCACCCGGGAAGAAGGAAGCGCCGAGCGCTTGCCCTCGCTTCCGGCGCACAGTATGAGGGCGGCCATGCTTGCCGCCTGGCCCACACAGATGGTCTGAACATCGCACTTGACGTACTGTATGGTATCGTAAATAGCCAGCCCCGCGGTTACGGAACCGCCGGGAGAATTGATATAGAGATTGATGTCTTTTTCGGTATCCTGACCGTCCAAAAAAAGCAGTTGGGCCACCACGAGGTCGGCGGAAAGGTCGTTGATTTCGCCGTCCAGAAAGACAATACGGTCCTTTAGAAGCCGGGAGTATATGTCGTAGGAACGTTCTCCCGTACCGGTCTGTTCGACTACAATGGGAACCAGGTTATTCATCTGAGGCGTCATATACATACTAATTTAACCATTATTGGCCATCAGGTCCAGATATTTCTGTTTTTTCCCTTTCTTTACCGTTATTTCGGCAAAAACAGCATCAAAAAGCCTCCTCTCCCGGATATCCTCCTTGAGGTACTCCTTCATGTTCCCCTGTTCATAGTAATTTTTTATTTCAGTAAGCGGAAGCTCCGCCCTGGCGGCCATAGCCTCAAATTCCTTTTCGAGATCCTCGTCGGAAACCTCGATATTCATGTCCTTCATCATGGTTTCTACAATGAGCCTTGACTGGAGGGCCTTTTTCGCCTCGGGCCGCCATTCGTCAAGAATCTTGTCATAGCCCTTGCCCCCGGCGCTGACTGTTTTAAGAAGCTGCTCCGGCTTGATATTAAAACGCCGGGCCAGGCCGCGCCACCGCGAATCCAGTTCAATACGCATCATCGACTC
>JAIRTD010000185.1 GCA_031255115.1 Spirochaetaceae bacterium
CGGACCGTTGTTTTTTTGCCCCTTTTAGGGTAGTGTTATATGGTATGAGACGCTGTATATCCTGTTTTTGTCTTTTACTTGCCGCGCTGCCCTTTTTCGCGTGTATGTCCTGTACGAGGCTCCTTGGCTGGGGCGTGCTGCTCTGGTCCAGCGAGAATCCCGAAATTCCTTCTGGAACGGTGCTTCCTGTATATATCAGGTCCAATATCGATCAGGTATGGGTGGCGGGGGTTCCTGAAGAATACCGGGGAGAAGATGCGGCACAAGACAAGTTTGAACTTCCTCTCTGGCAGCTTGAATTTTTCGGGAGCAAAAGAAAGGCCCTTGAGTACGCCGTACTCTTTGCCCAATATGCCCGCAGTTATGCGGAAACGCTCCAGGACGGGCTTCCCATACGGGATAATCCCGACAACAGCGCCCGCAGGGTGTACCGGCTCAGGCAGGGGGAAATGATAAAGATACTTGCCAGAACCGAGGGAACCGAAGCGATAAGTTCCGACGGAAGCCCCCTGCCCGGCGATTGGTACAGGGTTCTCTGCGGCAACGGCACGATAGGTTACTGCTTTTCCTACAGGCTCAGGATTTTTGAACACCAGGGAGGCGCTCTGGCCGCGAACCGTGGGCCGGAAGAAAAAGCCGAGGACCCCGAACTGGACCTGGTGTTCTCCCAAACCTGGTCTCCTGACTGGTGGGGGACCATGGTTTCCCAGCGGCGCATTGACCTGGACGACCTTTCCCGGGGCTGGTATTTCTCCGCCGGACAGGATACAGGCATAGCCCGCATTGTCATGCCGGATCTTAACAAGAGCTATGCCTATACCGGCGTCAGGAGGCTGGGCAGCCGTTCCTGGCTGCTTGAGGGAACAGGCCTGCAGATGAGCCTCAGAACCGATACGACGCTCCTGGTCCAGATAGCCGACGAAGGCGGTTCGCCCAGGACCTTTACCTTTGTGGCCCTCAATACCGATGTGGCTGACCTCATCGCCCAGGAAACCGAGCGCCGTGAGGCGGAATTCCAGGCCATACTTACACGCGGCCCCCGTTTTTCCAGTTCCAACTACGGCAACCTCAGCTTTAACGGGAACGGAACCTTTGTCTGGAGCGGCTTTTCCCTCTTGATCCCCCAGGTGATTCCCGAAGGAGCAACCGGCAGGGGCACGGTGGACCTGGGGGTATTCCTTTCAAATTCCCTGAGCCGCGAGTATACCGGCGTCTTTACCCTCCGTTTTGAACGCGACGCCGAATATGGGCCGGAGTTTCCGGTCTCCTTTATGTACACGGTAGAAACCCAGGGCATCAGAATAGAATACGCTCCGCCATCGACCCTTGACGGCCTCACCGTCGTGCAGCGTTCAGCTTCTCCTTTGGTCATGTACTTCTACACAGAGACCGGCGAGTACCGCCTGTGAGCGCCCATCCCCCGCGCCCCTTGCGTAAAGGACCATAGCCCGTGGCCTTTGTTCAGTTTACCCAAATCTCCCTGGCCTTCGGAGACCGGGACCTGCTCAAAAACATAAGCCTGCACCTCAGCGCCGGAACGCGGGCCGCCCTTGCCGGGGCCAACGGTTCTGGAAAATCCACTCTGATGAAAATCCTCGCCGGAAAAATCAATGCCGATTCAGGCGAGCGGTCAGTGCAGAAAGGAAGCCGCATCTCCTATCTCCCCCAGTCAGGCATCGTCCACCAGGGCAAGACCGTCAGGGAAGAAGCCGAATCAGCCTACGAAGATATTCACGCTGTACTGTCCCGCATGGAAACGCTGGGAAGCGAACTCGAAGAACACACCGAGGACAGCCCAAAGACCCGGCTGCTGCTCGAAGAATACCACGCCCTTCAGGAAGAAGTAGAACGCAGAGGCTACTACCGCCGGGAACAGAATATCGCCATGATCTTCGGCGGCCTGGGCTTTAACCCCGAGGACATGGAAAAACCAGCCGGAACTTTTTCTGGCGGCTGGCAAATGCGCATAGCCCTTGCCAAAGTCCTCCTCGAATACCCGGACATACTGCTCCTTGACGAACCAACCAACTACCTGGACATAGAAGCCAGAACCTGGCTCGAAACCTGGCTCTCGACCTTTTCGGGCGGCTGCCTTCTGGTATCCCACGACCGCTATTTTCTCGACGTAAGCGTAAACGAAGTCTACGAACTTTTCCGGGGCGAACTCAAACGCTATGCGGGAAACTATTCAGCCTACGAAAAAATCAGGGCGGCCGAACTGGAAAGCCTCGTTAAACGCTACAACGCCCAGCAGGAAGAAATCGCCAGAGCCGAAGACCTGATACGCCGCTTTAGATACAAAGCAACCAAGGCGGCCATGGTTCAGGAACGCATAAAAAAACTCGAAAAAATGGAACGCATAGAAATACCAGAATCATTAAAAAAAATGCACATCAACTTTCCGCCGCCGCCCCATACAGGACGCATAGTCCTTACCGTCAAAGACCTCTCCAAACAGTACGGCGAAAAACACGTCATCGAAAATCTCGAACTCCTTGTCGAAGCGCAGGAAAAACTCCTCGTAGTAGGACCCAACGGCGCGGGAAAGACCACCCTGCTCCGCATCATCTCAGGCGTTGACAGCGCCTTCACCGGCAATTGCGCCTATGGCAGCGGAGTACAGAGCGGATACTTTTCCCAGGACGCCGCCGAAACATTGCAGGGCGTCCAAACAGTCCTCGAGTACACCGAAAGCGAAGCCCCCACAGAACTCATACCCAAAGTCAGAGACCTCCTCGGCGCCTTTCTCTTTCGGGGCGACGACGTATACAAAAGCCTCTCGGTATTATCAGGCGGAGAAAAAAGCCGCCTCGCGCTGCTCCGCCTCCTCCTCAGACCGGTAAACCTCCTCATCCTCGACGAACCCACAAACCACCTTGACATCCACTCCAAAGACGTACTGCTCGAAACCCTCAAAGCCTATACCGGCACCGTGATCTTTGTTTCCCACGACCGCGCGTTTATGGAAGCCCTTTCCACCAAAACCCTGGAACTGGGCCGGACCCAAACAGCCGGCGCGTCAACGCCGTTTCACCGCCTCTTTTACGGAAACTACGCCTATTACCTCGACCGCATCGAGCGGGAAACCCTGGAGGGGGGAAGCCTCCCCCCCAGCTCCATCCGCTCCGCGGATTCCGCTCCCCCCCTCAACGGGGCTCCGCCCCGTAACGCCCCGCCGCCATCCCCAAACGCGCCCGGCGCGCAGGACACGCCGGTAATAGCGCCTAACAAGACCAGCGCGCTTAATCCGGTCATTCTTATCAAGGCGGGAACGACAGCGGACACCGCCCCGCTCAGCGCCGCCAAAAAACGGGAACTGGACAAACAGAAACAGGCCCTCATAAGACGCCTCAGCCGCCAGGAAGAAGACATACTCAAAACCCTGGAAACCCTGGAAACAGAAAAGGCAGCCCTGGAAACCGAACTCTCCCTCCCCGAAGTGTACAGCTCAGGCGAAAAAGCCAGAGCGGCAGAAGCCAAACTCAAAGCCGTCCTCTCCGCCATCGAAGAAAAAAACACCCGCTGGGAAGCAACCGCCGCCGAACTCGAAGCGGCAAAGTCAGCGCCCCTCCGGTAAGATTTAAAATAAAGTATCACTTCCAGGTTTCCATTAGAGCACGGTTTGCGGCCTAAAACGCCTTGTAAGCGCCGGGGAGAACTACTATGCTTGTACTAATGAATCAGGAAACGGCTATTGTTGCCGGGGTCATCGTGATTGCGGCGGTGTACCTGGGCTATAGAATTATCAGAATATTCAGGGCGGGGCGGTCTTGCTGCTGTTCGGGCGAAGAAAAAAAGCCGGGAAAGCAAGCGGCCTGTACCCGCTGCGGGGAGCGTTGTGTCCACTGTGCCAGAGGCTTGTTCAAATAGGGTAAAAGTTTCGGCAGGGATACGACTTCCCCTTTCTGCTCCGCTCCGCTATACTTTAACCATGAATATTCTAATAATAGGCGGCGCGGGCTATATCGGAAGCCATGTGGCAAGGGAATTCCTTGACCGGGGATACAAGGTAACAGTTTTTGACAATCTTTCTTCGGGGCTCAGGGAAAATCTTTTTCCCGAAGCAAGCTTTATCCACGGCGACATACTCCTGTACCAGAAACTTAAAGAGGCAATGGAAGGACAGGAAGCCGCCGTATACCTTGCGGCCTTTAAGGCGGTGGGCGAATCAATGATAAAGCCGGAAAAATATTCGCTTAACAATATCACCGGAACGGTCAATCTCCTTAACGCCGCTTCCGAGGCCGGGCTTAAATACATCATCTTTTCGTCCAGCGCGGCGGTGTACGGCGAACCGGCCTATCTTCCCATTGACGAAAAGCATCCGGTTAATCCAGAAAACTACTACGGCTTTACCAAGCTGGAGATAGAAAAATTCCTTGGCTGGTATGACCGGCTCAAAGGGATACGTTACGCCAGCCTCCGTTATTTTAACGCCGCGGGCTACGATGTTAAAGGAAGAATAACCGGGCTTGAGCAGAACCCGGCCAATCTTATCCCGGTGATCATGGAGGCGGCCTCCGGCATGAGGAGCGAACTTGCTATTTTTGGCGATGATTATGACACGCCTGACGGAACCTGCATACGGGACTATATTCATGTAAACGACCTTGCCACGGGCCATGCCCTGGCGCTTGACTATATAGCAAAAAACAACAAAAGCCTCACCGTCAATCTGGGAAGCGAAACAGGAAGCTCGGTTATGGAAGTACTGCAAACAGCCCGCCGCGTTACGGGAAAGCCCATCCCGTCCCGCATGGCCGGACGCAGGCCGGGAGATCCGGCGCGGCTTACCGCCTCGGCAAAGCTTGCCAGGGAGCTTTTGGGCTGGCAGCCCCAATATTCGGATATGGAAACTTTAATCAACACAAGCTGGAAGGCCTATGCCCGGGAAGCCGGTAATTCATGTACACGGTAAGGTTAGATGGTTAATATCGAAAACAATCTCTCAAGGGGCAGCGTGCTTACAAAACTTGTCCGCTTTGCCCTTCCTTTTCTCGCCTCAAATGTAGTTCAGTCCTTTTACAATGTGGCTGACATGCTCATTGTAGGTAACTTTAGCGGCATGGTAAGCATGTCGGGAGTCAACATAGGGGGACAGGTTACTTTTATTCTTACCAATATGGTCATAGGCCTTGCCTCAGGCGCAACCGTGCTCATAGGCCAGTATGTGGGGGCCGGAAACCGCGAGGGCCTTAAAAAAGTTACCACCACCATTATCACCCTCCTTGTGATGCTGGGCTTTGCCATTACCGCCATTATGCTTGTTTTTAAGGGAACGGTCCTTACCCTTATCAGGACCCCCGCCGAATCCTATGCCGAAAGCGAGCGCTATCTTACCGTTACCGTAACGGGCATCATCTTTATCTTTGGCTACAACGCCCTGAGCGCCATACTCAGAGGCATGGGAAATTCAAAACAGCCCTTTTACTTTGTCCTTGCGGCCTGTATCACCAACGTGATTCTGGACATTATCTTTGTCGCGGTCTTTAACTGGGCCGCGGCGGGCGCAGCCATTGCCACGGTAATCTCCCAGGCCATGAGCGTGTTCCTCTGCATAAATTACATGATAAAAAACAAATTCCAGTTTGACTTCAAATTAAAGTCTTTCAAAATATACAAGAAGGAACTGGCCCTTATCTTTAAGATAGGAATTCCGACCTGCGCCCAAAACACCGTTACCAGCGTTTCGTTTCTCTTTCTTACCGCCATAGTAAATACCATAGGCGGCGTCAGCGCGTCCGCGGCAGTCGGCGCGGTGGGAAAATTCAACAGCTTTGTGTTCATGCCCACCATGGCAATGAGCGCCTCCATCTCCGCCATGAGCGCCCAGAACATAGGCGCAAAGAGACTGGACCGGGCAGTACAGACCTGCCGCATAGGCACGGCGATTTCGGTCTGCATTACCTATACCCTGTTTATCCTGGTACAGCTTTTTCCCTCGGCCATCCTGTCCCTCTTTGGCGACGACCCGGTCATGATACAAAACGGCATTACCTATCTTAGATCCTTCAGCTTTGATTTTCTTATTATACCCTTTGTCTTCTGCATTAACGGCTTTCTCATAGGCGGAGGACATACCATGTTTACCCTGATGTCCAGCATACTGTCGTCGCTGCTTCTCAGGATTCCTGTCTGCTATCTTTTGGGCGTGAGCGCCGGCATGGGCCTGCGCGGCGTCGGCCTGGGAGCGCCTGTGGCAAGCCTGGGAACCATGATTATTACGATTATCTTCCTCATGTCAGGCGCCTGGAAACATAACGTAGTAAAACACAACCCCAACTAATGAACCCACAGAGAACGGATACAGCGGCATCCTTGCCGCGTCCTTCGGGCGCTATCCGGCGTTGGCCCAGGGAATATGATACGCTCTCTTTTGTTTTATGTATATATTTTATTTTTAGCTTTCGTGCAAAAATTTTATAACATTTAATTTAACGTCCATTTTTATACATAATATTTCATCAGAATATTCAGGCGCAACTTTATAATCAGGGCAAATATCTAATTCATTATTTTTATTTATCCAAATATTTAAATCAGGATATGCCAATTTTTCTACTACGTTTTTTATGTCAATTTTTTTAAAATCCTTTACACCAAATATTTCGACTAATTCGTCTTCGTCTAATATTTCATCGTCAAAATGGCATTTAAAGTAATAATTTACCACACCTTTCGTTTGCGGAAAATTTTTAATTATGGCATTTTTTGCGATTTCATTTAATTTATCATATTGATCAATAATATCCCAACACAATTGAATTTTATCTCGATAAAGTGGGACCTCATTAAAGCAAATGTTTATTTCTTGCCCGTTAAACACTACGTCAAAATCAATTGTATTGCTTGCTTCGTCAAAATCAATTTCCCCAAAGTATTTTGTTACATATTTAGCCATTTTTCTCCTCTAAAAATTTAGCTTATATCATAATTTTTATTCGTGGCGAGGGTTTAATACCCCGCGGCTCTGCCGCGGTTATAAAGGTATTAAACCTGAGTCCAAAACCTTATGAGAACAACATACCGCGCGGTTGTTGATTCCGTCAAGTCTTTTTCAACAATTTTTTACAATTTTAAGTACGGACGCGGAAGAAGACCGAAGCCGAAAGAAGAATTCACCACGAAGACGCGAAGTACTGGCAGCGCCTGGCGACGGGGGTATGGAAACGCGCCCCCCTTACTTCTTTGACTTCACGGTTAAATTCTTAACCTGTCCATAGTCATTCCGGCGGCGGGTCTCCTTTTTTTTCAGGTTTTTCAGTATATTTATAGGGTGATAGAATACGTTGTACCCCATAATATTGACGACCGCATACTCGGCCGGAG
>JAIRTD010000197.1 GCA_031255115.1 Spirochaetaceae bacterium
GTTATCCGGGGCGTTGCCTCCCCTGGTTTCGCGGTCGTAGGTACAGCGTACCGCGGTAATATTGCCGGAATCGT
The DNA here is from genome assembly GCA_031255115.1 of Spirochaetaceae bacterium. Lineage (GTDB taxonomy): Bacteria > Spirochaetota > Spirochaetia > Treponematales > Breznakiellaceae > JAIRTD01. The sequence goes on from JAIRTD010000197.1 coordinate 75, forward strand.
CTTTGTCAAAGCCCGTGCAGGTGATAATATAACCGTAGCGGAGCCGCACCGAATTACCGGGGAAGAGCCTAAAGTATTTGGGCGGCGGAACTTCTTCAAAATCTTCCCGCTCTATCCAGAGCTCGCCGGAAAAGGGCAGTTTTCGTGTGCCTGCCGCAGGGTCTTCAGGATTATTCACCGCGTCAAGTTCTTCGGTTTTTCCCGCTTCCCAGTTTTCGATGATGAGCTTGAGGGGATTAAGTACCGCCATGACCCGGCCTGCCTTTTTGTTGAGGTCCTCGCGGAGGCAGTACTCAAGAAGGGCTATGTCAACCATGCTGTCTGTTTTGGCAATGCCGATGCGGGCCATAAAATCCTTTATGGCCTCAGGAGTATAGCCCCTGCGGCGGAGACCGGCCAGGGTGGGCATGCGGGGATCGTCCCAGCCTGAAACGTATTTTTCCTGAACCAGGCGGAGGAGCCAGCGTTTGGAAAGCACGGTGTGGGTAAGGTTGAGCCTCGAAAATTCAATCTGTCGGGAAGGAAACACTTCGGCTTCCTTTATAAACCATTCGTAGAGGGGCCGGTGTATTTCGTATTCCAGGGAACACAGCGAATGGGTGATGCCCTCTTTGGCGTCGGAAAGGGGGTGCTGAAAATCATACATGGGATAAATGCACCAGGCGTCGCCGGTCCGGTAATGGGTGTCCCGCCTGATACGGTACATTACCGGATCGCGCATGATGAGGTTGGGATGGGTCATGTCGATTTTTGCCCTGAGCGTTTTTGAGCCGTCGGGAAATTCGCCTGAGCGCATGCGGGTAAAAAGATCAAGATTTTCGTTTATCGAACGGTCCCGCCAGGGACTGTTCCTGCCCGGCGGCGTATAGGTGATATTGTTCTTGTCGGGAACCGCGGTGCCCCGGTATTCCCGCATTTCGTCTTCCGAAAGATCGTCCACATAGGCGCGGCCTTTTTTGATGATTTTAAGGGCAAGTTCGTAGAGGTATTCGTAATAGTCCGAAGCGTAGTATTCCCGGTCTTCCCAGTCAAAGCCCAGCCACTTGATGTCCCGCTTGATGGCTTCGACATACGAGAGGTCTTCTTTTTCGGGGTTGGTATCGTCAAAGCGGAGATTGCATTTGCCGCCGAATTTGGCCGCCATGGAAAAGTCAACGGAGAGCGCCTTGCAGTGGCCTATATGCAGCCAGCCATTGGGTTCGGGAGGGAAACGGGTATGCACATAACTAAACCGGCCGCTTTTAAGGTCCTCTGCGATAAAATCACTGATAAAGTCGCCGCCTCCCGAAACGTCTGAATCAGCGCTGTCAGGATTCCTGGAATCATCGTCCATTTTTTCGTTCCCCCTCATGCCATGAGAATATACCATACCGCGCAATTTTTTTGCAGGGGGGACTTAAAAATTGGTTAAATAACAGATTCCTATGAGCAAGAGGGCCCTGAGCGCCAGTTTATCGGTAAAATTCGAAAGCTGCCCCAGTTTTCCGCCGTACCACCAGAAGAGGCCCATTTGGGTGTCGATACGCAGCGTATATTCGGTAAAATCTTCTTTGTGGCTTTGGCCCCCGAAGAAAAGATAGGCCAGTTCTTCCAGAATCACCCCGAATTCCACCAGGGCTTCCTGCAAATCGCCCTGTTCCAGGGCGCTGATAAAGCCGGGGATACGGTCCTCTAGTTTTTGCTTGCGGTCCGCGTCGGCCTGTTCTACCCAGGTTTTTTGAATCAAAAGGTCAAGGTTATTCTGAAAGTGCTCCAATAGAACACGGGCGTCCTTTCCCCATATTTGTTCGGATGCGGGGCAAAAAGCAGAGAGATACCGGTCATAATCGGTCCCGATGCCAAGAATTTCGGCAAATTTCTGGGCCGCCTGTACGGGAGGCCCCGCTCCCGGAGCATAGCCGCCGGAAGGAAACAATGATTGGGTAATAGCCTGATATTCCACGGGGATGGCTTCGTCAACCCGGGACGAACACTTAAACATACCTCTACCATGCCAAAGAAACGAAAAAATATCAACAACCCCAGACAATGAAGTAGTATCTTTCTTCATTATAGGTAGACATGAAGTATATGAATCCCGCGCTTGCCGCGGCCGGTCAGGCGGGGTAAAAATTTTACACGCAGGAGTGTTTTGGGGTTTTAGGGGCGGAGCCCCTAGGAGAGGGGGCAGCCCAAGACCTGTGGGCTTGGGCGAGGGGGAGACCTCCCCCTAAAAATTTTCTCCTTGCTTGATGGGCGGTTCCGGCGGAAGCCTGATTTGGTAGGCCGGGGCGGTCAGGCTGATGCCTGCTTCCTTAAAATAATCCTGGATGTTCTGGCGGAGTTCGGAATAAATCGCCGGGATCATGTCAACGTCCCTGGTATAGGCGTTGATCTGGTAGCGGCAGTAATAATCGTCCAGGGCGGTCTGGAGTACATAGGGTTTGGGTGTCTGCTGAATGTGGGCGGTCTTGAGCGCGGCGGCGATGAGGAGTTCGTGGACCTGGGGCCAGGGCACGGCGTAGCCCATGGTCATTTCGACGTGGATGATGAGGCCTTCTTCGTCTTCGCTTGATGAGGTATGGTAGTTTACGATGCTTGAGGTAAGGACCATCATGTTTGGAAAGGTAACGTATTCGTTCTTGTGTGTCTTGACCCGGACGACGATGGGAGATTTTTCTATCACAAAGCCGGTGGTGTCGTTTATTTTGATACGGTCCCCTATTTTGAAGGGCCGCATATAGGTGATTACCATTCCCGCCACCAGGTTTCCTATGGCCGAGCTTGAGCCGAGGGAAAAAATGATGCCGATAAAAACCGATACGCCCTGGAATACCGCCGAATCGGAGCCGGGGAGGTAGGGATAGACGATGGCGATGGTAAAGGCGTACAGCAGGGCCCTGAGTATGTTATAGGTGGGCCGGGCCCAGTCGGCGTAAAAGCCGGGTATGAGTAGTTTGCCTTTTTGAATCTGGCCGGTAAAAAATTTAAGGGCCCTGAGTATATAGCGCATAATCAGGACGATGAGGAGGATGGTTATCAGGTTGGGTATGTAGTTAAAGATGTCAAAGGCGAATCTTTTAAGGGGCGTCAGTATCCAGCTAAAAAGCGTAGAGGCAAGGTTTCGTGTAGGTTCGAACTGGCTAAAGATCATGGGTATGGTCAGGTAGAACTGAAAGATCATTACCACATAATGCATTATTTTTATAAAAAAGTTACAAATGCTGATAATTTGTCTGGGATGGACAAGCTGGATTTTTTTTATTTTGAAGGGCTTAAAGTGGGTTTCGCCGTAGGAGCTGACTCGCGCGGCAAACCACTTGAATAAAAGGTGTACGGCATAGATGAGTATTATCTGGAGGAAAACTATGGCTCCGGCTATGCCGAGCCGGACCGCCAGGGCCAGATGCATGGTTCCCTGGGCAAGTTCTTCCTGGATTTCTTCTGTCAGGGAATCCTGACTATCGTCCTCTGCCGCGGCCTGGGTATCGGCGGCTTGTACGCCGGTGGCTTGTGCGCCCGCCGGCTGGGTGTCGGCGGCCTGTGCGCCGGTTGCCTGTACGCCGGTGGCTTGTGCGCCCGCCGCTTGGGTATCGGCGGTTTGGGTGTCGGTTGCCTGTACGCCGGTTGCCTGTACGCCTGCCCCGGGCGGGGGGAGTTCCACGGGGAGGGCCGGGTTTGACTGGAGTTCCACAGGGGCTTCTGAACCGGCAGCCTGGGAAGCGGCGGAACTATCCTGGGCCGGCGCCATAAAGGGCAGGATAACGATGAGTACCATACAAAACATTCCCCTGGTCAGACGAAATTGCATAAGTTCCTCCTATACAGCTCTATTTTGCCAATATGAATAGTTATTTTACAACATATATAGTATAATATTAGTGTATATGCGTGTTCTTTTTGCTTTTTTATTGCTTTTCTCCACTTTGCAGGCCTTTGGCCAGGAAAAAGGAAGTTTTTCCCTGGGTATTTTGGGCGAAATGAACACCAATACGCGGCAGGGCTACAGTTTTACCGGGGGTCTGGCTGTTGATTACGGTATCAGCGAGAAAATAGCCGCCGGTGTACGGGCCGATTACGGAAACGATCTTGCCGCCATATCGGCCCTGGGGCTCCAGGCCTTTGGCCGGTACTATTTTTTTACCCGCCCCGCTGTTTTTGCCCAATTGGGCGCGGGGTATACACGGCTTTTTGAAGATGACCGCCATGCCTCTACCATCCTTGCCGACGGCAGCATAGGCATACGGTTTTCTATAGGGTGGTTTTACCTTGAACCCTATATCCGCTTTGGCTGGCCTCTTGGCGTTGGCGGCGGCCTGGTTCTTGGGTACCACTATGTGCAAAAGCCTCCGGCCCCGCCTGAGCCTGTCTTGCCCGAACCTGTCCCGCCCGAACCGGAGGAAATTCCGCCTGAACCGGAGGAAATTCCGGAAGAACCAGCGCCCGAAGAGTTTTTTGGCGAGGACTTTATAGAGACCCCCGACGGCGGTTTACTGTACATACCCGAAATACTCTTCCGGCCGAACAGCGCCGAACCTGCCGGAGACGAGCAGGGGCCGGGTATCGCCGAACACTACGCGCGGGTTCTGCATAATGTCTTTGAGTTCCTCAGAACGCACCCCGGCTATACGCTCCTCATCGTCGGCTACGCAAACCCCGTACTGGGAACCGAAGAGGAAGAAGAAACACGGCTTATTCCCCTTTCCCGCTCCCGCGCGGAATTTGTCAAGGACGAACTGGTCAGGCTTGGCATTGCCGATGTCCGCATATCCACCTTTGGCTCTGGCGGCCAGGGGGCCACCGGGGATCTGCAGAGAAACCGCCGCGTACAGTTCCATTTTGTAAACCTGGGCAGCTTCTAGTGGTTTGAACAAGATTTAAGCGGGAACCATGCCCCTGAGTGTTACGGCATGGTGATAGAGCCGGAGCTTAGGGATAAAGATATCCGTCGGATCTGAGCTCGTAGGATGGGTGAACTTCAAACTTTGAGATGTTGGAACCGAGTGTACCGCTGAGAACCTGTTTTCTCCAACCAGAAGCAGGATAAATGTCCAGGTTGATGCGTATAAGCGAAGAAGCGGACAAAGAACCGTTAAGCGTTATATAGCACTGTTTATTGAGTTCATAATGCAAGACCACGTCGTCAGTATAATCAATATACGCGGCGCCGCTCAGTTCAAAGAGTTCGCCCGGATCATTCGAGCCGTCCATCGCTACGCCGTTCCCTTCTCCGCTGTCGCTTTTATTGCCGC